>NZ_SFBO01000016.1:0-97262 GCF_007095705.1 Microcystis sp. Msp_OC_L_20101000_S702 | reverse complement strand
AACCTAAAATCCATTTTTAATTTAATTATAACCAGCTATTTAGATACAGTAAAAATTATCAATTCTGATCCCCCCGCCTATCGGCACCCCCCTTATCAAGGGGGGCAGGGGGGATCGAATCTTTAAGGGCAGCAAATAAATAATTAGCTAAAGTTACTCCATCTACTCCTAATTCTGTCCTTTCTTTGGCTGCTAAAATGCCAGCTTGAGCGTGTAAATAAGCCGCTAATGCGGTTGTTTCTGGGGGATTATCGGGCATTTGGGTTAAGAATCCGCCGATTAATCCCGTTAAAACATCACCACTACCACCTCGCGCTAAAGCGGAGGTACTTTCGGGGATTATATACATTTTACCTTCCGGGGAGGCGATTATAGTTCTGGCTCCTTTTAATAAGACAATTGCACCACTTTGTTGAGATGCTTCTTGAGTGATATTAATCCTATCTTGAGAACCTGATAAGTTAGGAAATAAGCGTTTAAATTCTCCCCAATGAGGCGTTAAAATTGTCTTATTCTGGCGAGATGATAATTTTTCTATACCCAATTGAGCCAAAATATTTAAAGCATCGGCATCAAGTATAATCGGTTTATCACTATCTAAAACCTGTTCGATAATAGCAGGATTTTCTGTGGTTAATCCAGGTCCACAAGCGAGGACATGATAATTATTTAATTCTAGGGGAAGTTCGGCAATAGCTCCCGTGGCAGTTTCGGGACAATCGATAATTAATGCTTCTGGTAAATGACTAATTAATAAAGATTTAAGGGCAGCAGGAACAGCAATAGAAAGCATTCCTACACCACTACCTCGCGCTCCTAATCCGGTGAGAATTGCTCCTCCTGCATAACGACGAGAACCACAGATAATTAATAAATGTCCCTGCTGATATTTATGGGTAAGGAGAGGACGGGGTAAGGGTAAATAAGGGCGAATTAGATCGGGATTAACCCTCAGAATTGGCGGTGAATCTTGTAAAATTGTTTCTAGGTCAAGGGGACTAATTCCTATATCAATTAACTCCACTTTACCCAGATAGGGTAGGGCCAAATCTTGGAAAAAAGCTCGCTTCCAGAGTCCCAAACAAAAGGTATGAGTGGCTTTAATTGCCGTGCCTAAAACCTCTCCGGTGTCGGTGTGAATTCCTGAAGCAATATCGATACTAATTACCGGTTTTTGCCAACTATTAATTTTATCGACTAATTCGGCAATCTCTCCCGATAAAGTCCTTTCTAAACCAAAACCGAAAAGACCATCGATAATTAACTGACAATCCTCCAAAGATTCTAAAGTTTTCTGAAAAATTAAGCCTAAATGCTTGACATAATTAGCCTGTTGTGCTGTTAAATCCTTGAGTTTGGCGATTGGACAAAAAAGAGATACTTGATAACCAGCGAGATGTAATTCCCTAGCAATCACGAGAGCGTCGCCGCCATTGTGACCAGGGCCAACGATAACACCGATTTTGGGGAAATCAGCCAAAGAATAGGACTTTTTAAACTGTTGTGCCGTTAACAGGGCTGCCTTTTCCATCAAAGCGGCCACAGGCATACCGGAGGCAAAAATCGCCCCTTCAATGCGACGCATCTGCTCGCTATTAACGACGTTTAACCGATAATTGTAGCTCATTGCAGGGATAAATTGCCTGTTAACAGGTCTAGATAACTTTTTTGCCGAAAAACTGCCAATTAGCCCGCATTTTCACCAGCTAAAGGCTGGGTTGGGTGATAATAGCCAGATCATTCTGTCTAGTTTCCGCTTGACGGTGAGCAGTGGATATATTAATTAAGTAGGTAGGCGTTAAAAACTATCAGATGCCCCCCTTATTAAGGGGGGATTAAGGGGGGATCGGCACCCCCCTTATTAAGGGGAGATTAAGGGGGGATCGGCACCCCCCTTATTAAGGGGGGATTAAGGGGGGATCGGCACCCCCCTTATTAAGGGGGGATTAAGGGGGGATCGAACCTAAAATCCATTTTTAATTTAATTATAACCAGCTACTTAATATTGTCATTTTATAGGATAATTGTCTTATGCCTATCACTGCCGCCCAACTAAAAACTATTGTTACTGGCGATGAGTCCGCTAGAGCCGAATCTCTGCGAACGATCCTTAACTATCCCGTACTAGAAAGGGACTCCCAAGGGTCAAGGTTTTGGTATTTGCGTCCGGGGGGCAACCCAGAAGATGCCGCAGAAACTTGTCCTATTGCTGTTGGTTTTTATCAGGAATTAAATCGAGGGACAGACCAAGAAATTAAGCAGTTTCTCACTTCAGAGCCACAGCAACAGGAAATCTATGGTCACTATATTGGCAGAATTGCTGAGGATCAACCTGTCATGTATTTACTTTTCCCATTTTCCCCTTTTGAAGAGGAGTTAGGGGAAATTAAAAATCAAGCTAGAGTAGCTTTTATCTTACCCACTGAGGGGGGATTACGGCAGCGGGGGATTCAAACTTTTGCCTTTGAGGATGAGGATTTAAGGGCGAGGTTAGCACGGTTACATTGGGATGAATTAGCAGATAAAATTCTTGAAAAAGCTCTTAATTTAATCCCGCAAGTTGATTGGATTTTCTATAAACCTGCTGAAACTGCTCAGGAGTTAGCCCACGAATTAGCCGCAGTTACCCAACGCATTGAACGGGCGATACCTGATGTTTATAGTCAAGAAAATCAAGGGGGTTATTTACATAAATTATTAGAGAGTTTTCGGAAAGAGTTATTGCCCAATCTCAAGCTAAATTCTGAGGATCAGAAAGATTATAGTTTTAGTGATATTTACGCTCAAACTATTGCTTATGGTTTGTTTACGGCGCGGGTATTTAGTTATGTCAAGAATCCGAAACGAGATTTTAATCGCTACCATACTTGGCAAGAATTACCAGAAACTAACCCTTTTTTAAGGCAGTTATTTAAAGATGTTTCCCAGCGTCCGGCGGCGGAGTTGGGGGATGAGTTAATTGATAGTATCGGTGAGGCGTTTGGCATCCTCAGAGCGGCAAAAATGGAGGCAATCTTAACGGATTTTCGCAATAAGATGAACCGCGAGGATATTGTTATTCGCTTTTATGAGGACTTTTTAGCGGCTTATAAGCCTCAAATGCGGGAGAAAAGGGGGGTTTATTATACTCCTGAACCTGTGGTGTCTTATATAGTGCGTTCCGTTGATGAGTTGATTAAGGATAAGTTTAATAAACCGTTGGGAATTGCGGACCCAGAGGTGATGATTCTTGACCCTGCTTGTGGGACGGGGACGTTTTTATTATGGGTATTTCAGTTGATTCATAAGCGGTTTGAGGAGAATCCGGTCGCGTTGACGGCAGGGTTAGCAGATAAGTCTTGGTCGGGGTATGTTTCGGAAAGGTTATTACCTCGGATTTTTGGCTTTGAATTGTTGATGGCTCCCTATGCAATTTGTCATCTAAAGTTGGGGTTATTTCTGGAAGAGACGGGTTATCAGTTTGCGAGTGGCAAGCGGTTAGGGGTTTATTTAATTAACACTCTAGAGGATATTAAGCTAAGGGAAGAAAAGCAGCAGTTAACTTTAGCTTTACCCCAAATGGAGGAGTTAATAGCAGAGGAAGCAAAAGCAGGTTCTCGGATTAAGAAAAATGAACCGATTATGGTTGTTATTGGCAATCCTCCCTATTCTGGTCATTCGGAAAATAATAATGAGTGGATCAAAAATTTAGTTAATGATTATTACTTTATTGATGGCAAGGGTTTAGGTGAGAAAAATACGAAATGGTTACAGGATGATTATGTTAAATTTATCAGGTTTGCACAGTGGCGAATTGATAAAAGTCAAAAGGGAATTTTAGCTTTTATTAATAATCATGGTTTTTTAGATAATCCTACTTTTCGAGGCATGAGACAACAGTTAATTAATACTTTTGATGAGATTTTTATTTATGATTTACATGGTAACAGTAAGAAAAAAGAAACCGCTTTAGACGGTAGTAAAGATGAAAATGTTTTTGATATTCAGCAGGGGGTTAGTATTGGTATAATGGTAAAAAGCATGGATGTAAGTTAACTCATGGCTTTGCTTGATCCTAAGACGGTTATTTCTCCAGCTAAATTGAAAGATTATCTTTTAGTGTTATTGCCTAAAGATGATAAATCACAATATTTAGCTCAAGCTGGTTATAATCAAGATAATTGGGTACAATTAGAAAAAGATTTAAGAGAGCAAATCCTTACTTTAGAAGCAACTCCTACCACTAAAACTAAATATGGTCAAAAATATGAAATTATTGGTAATTTAAGAGGAGTTAATAATAAGATTCTCTCAGTCAAAACCATTTGGATGGTTACACCTACTGAAACAAAATTTGTTACTTTATTTCCGTTTGAAGGAGGTTAGAGCATGAAATTTAGTTTATTTACCCAAGTTCGTTTAATTGAAGATTTACCTGAGTATGGTTTAAGTCAGGGTGATTTGGGTACTATTGTTGAACATTATCCCAATCCTGAAGGAGAAGATGGTTATAGTTTAGAGGGGTTAATTCCTCTAAATACGGTAGAAGTGTCTGAATCTCAAATTGAGTTGGTGTCCATGGGGATAACGAAAAAACAAGCAGTTTCTTTTTAGTGTTATTTTTGCATGACAAGTTCGGTAGAACCCAAATATGTTCTAATATAATGGAGTAAAAATATGAACAGAGAAAGTTTGATAAATTTCCTCAAGGTAAATAGAACAATTATAAAAAGTTATGGTATGACTTACTTAGCATTATTTGGCGCTTTTGCTAGAGATGAAGCAAAAGCAACAAGTGATTTAGATTTATTAGTAGAATTTCAAAGAAAAGTTACCTTTGATAAATATATGGAAGTTTTTTTTAGAAGATAATTTGGGTTTGTCTGTAGATTTAGTAACAAAAAAAATGTTAAAAACCCAAGTTATTAACTCTATCAAAGAGGAGGCTATTTATGTCTCGTAGTTTAAAGCTATATTGTGATGATATCTTAATTAGCGGTTGGGGGTTTATTTAATTAACACTCTAGAGGATATTAAGTTAAGGGAAGAAAAGCAGCAGTTAACTTTAGCTTTACCCCAAATGGAGGAGTTAATAATAATCATGGCTTTTTAGATAATCCTACTTTTCGAGGCACGAAACAACAGTTAATTAACACTTTTGATGAGATTTTTATTTATGATTTACATGGTAACAGTAAGAAAAAAGAAATTTGTCCTGATGGTAGTAAGGATGAAAATGTCTTTGATATTCAGCAGGGGGTTAGTATTGGTATAATGGTAAAAAGCTTAATGACACCATGAAGCTACCGAACCCTGAAGGAGCTATACTAGGAGATAAGCTAGAATGTTATTGTTTGAATTTTCAGCATAGCGTAGGCAAGTATAAAGCCTTTCGGTTAAACTAATGTTTGTATTGTTTATCAGTGGGGTACACTAATGAATACAGTTGAATTAAAACAAGCAAAGAATCAATTTAATGATTTATTGAAAGCTGTCCTGAAAGGTGAAGAAATTATTATTACAGAAAATAATCAACCTGTAATTAAATTAAGTCCTGTCAAGTTAGCCAAGAAACCACCGCGTCAACCCGGAAGTGCTGCGGGAAAAGTTTGGATAGCCGATGATTTTGATGCTCCTTTAACTGATTTTGCAGATTATATGTAATTATGCTCAAAGTTTTAATAGATACTCATGTATTTCTTTGGTATGTCACTAATAATAAACAATTGCGAGATAACCATAAAATTATGATTAATGAAAGAGAAAATCTGGTTTATCTTAGTCAAGCTAGTATTTGGGAAATGGCTATCAAATATAGTCTAAGAAAATTAACTTTTGATTCGCCTTTTCGAGAATTTATTGAGTCACAAATTCAGATAAATGATTTTCAGATTTTGCCTCTTAATTTACTACATTTTGAACAAGTAGCTCAATTACCTTTTCAGCATCAAGATCCTTTTGACCGGATGATTATTGCTCAAGCAATAGCCGAAAATGTTCCTGTTATTAGTTATGATTAGGTATTTGATTGTTATACAGTTAAATGTTTATAAAAAGAGGAGGTTTAATCATGGCTAAAATCTATCACGCTCATTTATACGGTTTAAGAGAAGATAAATATCAAGTATTAAAAGAAAATACGGTTAACTCTACTGATTTTCATGAGGTTAACCCTCAATCTCCTTTTTATTTGTTGATTCCTCAAGATACTGATTTATTTGGTGAATATGAACAAGGATTTAAACTAACAGAGTTTATGAATGAATATTCTTTAGGATGTCTTACTAAAAGAGATAAATTAGTAATTAATTACTCTATTAATTCAGTAAAAAAACAAATCGCCAGTTTTCTTGATCCAGAGAAAACGGACAATCAGTCTGCACAAGAATTTAATTTAAGACTTGTTGATAACGATATGTGGAACACAAATATGGCAAGAAAATCTGTAGATGTTAATCAAATAGTTAAATATATTAAATCCGAGTGTTTTAGACCGTTTGATAATAGATTTATTTTTTATCACGAAAAGTTTGTTGCTCGTTTAAATCGTCGTATTATGCAACATTTAGATCAGAAAAAGAATATAGCATTAGTAACTGTTCGTCAGTTAGCTTCATTACCATTTGAGCATATATATGTAACTGATAATCTTACCGATCAACATATTATCTCTGTTAGAACAAAAGAAGGGGGGGTAATTTTTCCCCTCTACCTCTACCCCGACTCCGATAAAGCTCAAGAACTCCAACAAGAAAAACGTCCCAACTTCTCCCCAGACTTCCTCAAAACCCTAGAAACAAAACTCGGCTACTTACCTACACCAGAAACAATCTTTTACTACATCTACGCCGTCTTTCATTCTCCCACCTATCGCAGCCGTTACGCCGAATTTCTCAAGATAGACTTTCCCAGAGTACCCCTCACCAGCAACGATAACCTATTCCGTCAACTCGCAGAATACGGAGAACAATTAGTACAGCTTCACCTGATGACATCTCCTAAACTTGATCCTCCCTTAGCCCCCTCTTCAAAAAGGGGGGGAGTGGAAGCCCCCCTTATTAAGGGGGGTTGGGGGGATCTATCTTTTGTGAGTAAAAGCGATAGAATTGTAGCGGCAGGACATCCCAAATATAGCAAAGGAGAAGTCCACATTAACAAACAAGGAGACTGTTTTAAAGGAGTACCTGAAGCAGTTTGGAACTTCTATATTGGCGGTTATCAAGTTTGTCAGAAATGGTTAAAAGACAGAAAAGGACGCACCCTATCAGATGAGGATATACTGCACTATCATAAAATAGTAGTAGCCCTAGCCGAAACCATCAAATTAATGCAGTTAATCGATGCTGCGATTCCGGGTTTTCCTATTGAGTAAATTTAGATTGATAAAGGATAAAAAAATGACAAAACAATTAACCGTTATTTTTGATGGTAAAGTCTTTCATCCTGAGACAGATATAGACTTAAAATCTAATACCCGTTACCTTATTTCCATCGTCTCAGAAGCAGAAATACCAGAAAAACCTTCAGGAGATGCTTGGGACATTTTAGAAGATATGGCTGGAACTATTGAAGCTCCAGAAGACTGGTCAAAAGAACATGATCATTACCTTTATGGAACACCGAAACGAGAGGTAAATGATGAGTAAAGAAAGACTGTTTATCGACACAGCATTTATTCAAGCAGTTCTGAATAAGCAAGACCAATATCATGCCCAAGCCTTAAAATTATTACCTAAGGTTAAAAATGCGTTAGAAGTTTGGACTACTGAGGCAGTTTTAATGGAGGTAGGGAATGCTTTAAGTACATTTAATCGTCAAAAAGCTGCTAATTTTATCAAACAATGTTACCATACACAAAACATGAGAGTTGTCAATATTAGCCCTCAACTTTTTCATCAAGGATTGACTCTTTATGAATCTCGATTAGATAAAAACTGGGGATTAGTTGATTGTATTTCTTTTGTTGTTATGGAGCAACAACATTTAACCGATGCTCTAACGACTGATCGTCATTTTATCCAAGCAGGGTTCCAAGTTTTATTAGTTTAGTAAACCTTTAATAATATTTCACATACCGAGGGAGATAAGGAGACATATCGATAATTTATTAAATCAGATTACCTCTTTTCTCATATCTTGGCGGTTATCAAGTTTGTCAGAAATGGTTAAAAGACAGAAAAGGACGCACCTTGTCAGACGAGGATATACTGCACTATCATAAGATAGTAGTGGCCCTAGCCGAAACCATCAAGTTAGTGCAGTTAATCGATGCTGCTATACCTAGTTTTTCCATCAAGTAAATATAGCCAGCAAGATTTATGCTAGAAACCGTAATCCAAGACTTGATAAAAAAACAACGTCCCTACTACCACCCCGAAGGGGATTACATCAAAGGTGTCAATAATAACTATTGGCTGGTTTTTAAACATCGAGATGCGGAGAACCTCTTGCGAAATATAGTGAGTTTCTTGGGCCTACAAAAACATTCTACTCATAAGCTGTTCCGCATTGAACTCAACACCGCTCACATCTTTGAATATACCCCTAAACGAGAGGGGAATATCCCCAGCATTGCCTTACTCCGCACCAGTAACTTAACCATTATTGAACAATTCTTAAACCTCGAAAATGCCAGCAAAGAAGAAAGCTTAATTCGTGGAACATTTATCGAAATAGAACATAAAAAAAGACGTAGATTTAATTTACCCGAACAGCTAGACAAATACAATCAATTTATTGCCGCCTATTTAGAACGTACTAAAATCTATAGAAGAAGTACCGCCTACTTTAATAGTGGAGTTCTCAAACTTTATGAAGAACCTCTTTTTAATTTAGTCTTAAATGAAGGTCAGATTAAACTCTTAATGGACTGGCAAGGCTTCACCAATAAACGAGATGTTCAAGAATTAGAAAAACTCCACAACCCCGAATATCGTCAACAATATATTACCCGAACTTTAACCGAATGTTTACAAGGACTAGCTGATAAAACCTTTAGCAGTACCACTATTCTAGCGGAATTAGTTAGGTTGGGAATCCTTACCATCAAACTTGTTAAAATGCAAGAAACTAGAGGTATTTATCATAAAAAAACAGGGATTTTAACCGATAGTTTAGGTAACTCTATTTTACATGAAGGCTCAGATAACTTCACTGGTGCTGCTCATAGTAGTAACGCCGAGAGTATCACCTTTTTATATTACTCAGACTCCTTAGATTTAGAGACAATTCAACAGTCAATAATCGAATTTGACCAAGAATGGCAAGAGCCAGAATTAAGCTTTGATTTAACTCAAGAATTTTTGCAACAAGTCTTAGCAGAAAAACAGCGCCGACAACAACAAATTCAACCTCAAATAGAGACAATTAGTCCTCAAGAATTTCCCGCAGGCGCAACTACAAATATTAAAATTAAGGGTAAAAACCTAGACAAAATTGAAGAAATTGAGATTCCCGATAATCCCTTAATCGCAGTAGAAATAGAGGAAAAACAACCCCATCTCCTAACAGGAACTGTCACCGTTGATCCCGAACATCCCTCCACTTCTTTAAAAACTTTTAGAGTCAAAGAGAAACAGGTAACTTATCAGATTACGCCAACTCAAGCCCCAACTATTAAACAAGAAATAACCTTACCTGAATGGGAAGAAATAGCTGGATTTAAACAAGCGATTGAACTAATCCTACAGGGAAAACAGGGAACCCCCGATGATTTTCTCTACTGGTTAGCCCAACAACGCCCCCACCTGCTCAACATTCAATCCAGTAACATTTTAGATCGACTGGTTAATCAAGACATCCTGTTTGAACATCAAAAATCCGGCGCACAACATTGTTTGAGAGTCATGCAGAACTTTGGCGTAGTGGTTTGTGCCGATGCGGTAGGCTTAGGAAAAACCCGCCTTGCTGCTGCGGTAACAAAACTCTACCTAGAAGAAAATCCTCAAACTAAAATTGCCATTATTGCTGCCAAAAAACTCCACCCGAACTGGGAGAGAGAAATGGCAGAATTAGGATTGCTCGCCAAGAAACACTACGAACTCTACAATAAAAACCTAATGAGTCGTGGCGGCGATCGCTTTTATGATGAATTTACCCGCCATGGGGGTGCGGCAGATTTAGTCATCATCGATGAAGCTCATGAAGGCATCCGTAACTATAACAACCGCATCCATAAAACCTGCCTGCAAATTAAAGAACACGATCGCCAGATTGAAAGACAAAGATATTACCTGCTCCTGACGGCAACCCCTTGGAACAACCGCCGCGAAGACATCTACAACATCCTCTCTCCCTTTCTCACCCGTCCTGAAGGCTTCCAAGAATTAGGCTTTCCTCCCGAAGTCAAACAATGGTTTGCCAGCCGAGAAATAGGAATAGAAAACTTTACCGATACCACCAATATTTTCCGGCGCACCTATCGAGAACTCTTCTTACAGCGTACCCGCAAGATGTTGAGAGAAGCCACCCCAGACTTACAACTCTATGCCCAACGCCTTGCCCAATGGCTGCCCGTCCAATTTGAACCAGAAACCGAACAAGCATTAGAACGGATCTTCAGTCAGTTTGAAGATAATCTGTTTATTCCCTTTGCCGACCCGATCCGTTACTTAACCAGCACAGTGGAACAGCGTTCTTTACTGAAAAACCAGCGCCGGATGTTTTTACAACGGGCAGAGTCTAGTATGTATGCTCTACGACGAACCATTAAAAACTTTAGCGATCGCATTTCCTTACTCAAACAGCAACTCGAACAAGTCACCCCGGATGCCGAAGGGTTAAAACAATTTCTCTTACAACATTACAAATTTCAAGCTGAAAAAACAGGAAGAGAAACCGACTGGTTGGGGATAGAAGAAAATGGGGATGAGGATTATTGGGAAGACGAAGAAGATGAAGAAGAAACTGACAGCAACAAAGGGGAAAAACGTCAACAGTTACGCCGCTCTATTGACCTAGCCACCGATAAACTGAAAAATAATCCCCTAGAAGCTAAAAATATCTATAACCGCATTCTCGCTGACTGTCATAGTGATTTAGAGCAACTACAGCAGATTTCAGTCCTCTTAGCCAATGAATTTGTCACCGACCACAAACGACAGCAAGTTAGCCGGAAAGTCATGGAATTAGTTGCTGATGGTCACAAAGTTTTACTAATTTCTACTTTCTCCGATACCGTCATTGATTACTACCGCTACATAAGCCAAAATCAGGTCATTGCCTCCAAAGGAATTGGCATGGCAATGGGCAGTCACAAACTTTACTACATCGATGAAAAATCGGTTAAGATTGCGCCAAACAACGCCCTCAAAGGAAACAACCAGCAAACCGGACTCCAGCGCCAACAATTATTCCGTTTATTTGCCCCCGAAGCCACTTGTAAAAACCCGAACGAACGCCCTTTACCAGAACAGGAAATAGCCGTCCTCATCGGTTCAGAAACCCTCTCCGTCGGTCAAAACCTGCAAGATGCCGACTATCTAATTAACATTGACCTCCCCTGGAATCCCATGGTCTTGGAACAGCGCATCGGCAGAATCGATCGCCCCAAATCCCATCCTTGCCAATATATTTACATCTATTACGCCAACAGTGAAAGTCAGCTACTCAGACAAGCGGGCCGACTAGCTAACCTGAATAAGAAACTAATTGGGGAACTGGCCAAAGATGACAAAATTCCCCATATCAGTAATGTAGAGGAGTTGGGCGCTTCCGTTTATGGAGATACCTACTTTGACGATCAAATTCTCCCCGGTTATATTGACTTCATCCACAGTCTAATTAAAGCCCGACAACTCGAACAAGAAAGTTTTCAAGAACAAACCTATCAAAAACAAGAAACTAGCCGCAACCTCTACAGTCAAAACGAGCTTTTGCATAGTGAAGAATTGCGGAAGCTCTACGAAAGATTAGGAGAAAAATATCAGCCCAATCCCCTAACTATCGGTCAATTTACCACCTCGGAATTACCCACCAGTGTAGTCGCTTTAACTCTCGATTACTTTGACCCTAATGGTCAACCAATTCCCGAACAAAATCAACTAATTTATTGGAACGATCTAAGCAGAGAAAATGATGGTTTGGGAGTAGCAATCGCCACAGCTTTCAAAACTCCTCAAGCCAGCCAGATTGTCCCCGCGAAACCAATCATTAACCTAGCCCAGCAGCTTTATGAACAACTGGTTCAAGTTAAACAAAAATTAAGCCAATACCTAGAAGAAACTGCTATTTTAGAAAATATCCAACTCAATTCAGAACGACTAAGTAGGATTCAAAAGCGCATCCAAACTATGTCAGCTTTTCCCGCCAACGTTAACCGAAAAATGGTTAAAAATACCCTAAATAAATTGAGCCAAGCTAAAGAAACAAAGAAAGTGCAAAAACTGCTCAAAGATTACACTGACGGTGAACCAAGCCAACTCGATGATCAAAAATTTATTCTGGGGTTGATTCAGGGTACAGAACAGCTTAATTTACTGACCTTTGATACTGCTAAACCTTCCAGTTTAAAACTTTCTCTTTCAGCCATGTTACTGAGAATTTGAACAGATTAATTTTTCAGCAAACCCTATAGAGGAGCGATCTTTGTGTCCTTTGTGTCTCTGTGGTTCCTTCCACTCGGTCTCGCGTAGCGAGCGCGTTGCGACCGCCAGCAGGACTGTATCTTAGAATACATTTTACCCACCAAACCTAAGAGAGCCATGAGGCAAGGAGCAAGGTTTTCTTTTCACTGATTACTGTTGACTGAAAAGACTCCCCCACAGCCATCTTACTCCGGGGAAAATCGCTATAGAATAGAGAGAAAAAAGAATTGCGAGGAAAAAACTCTGTCTTTTAACCCGATTGTCATTCCCCCTTCCCCGGAAAATCCCGCTCGCTATCTAGTGATCATGCTGCACGGTTGGGGTGCCGATGCCATGGATCTGGCCCCCCTTGCATCGATGCTGGATCTGGCTGATTGTCAATTTTTGTTTCCTAATGCTCCCTTTGATCATCCGCAAGTGCCGGGGGGACGCGCCTGGTATGCGTTAGAAACCTCCGATTATCAAGGTTTAGCCGCTAGTCGTCAACAGTTGCACGATTGGATTATTTCCCTAGAAGCAACTACCGGCATTCCCCTAGAGCGGACTTTTTTGACCGGTTTTTCTCAAGGGGGAGCGATGACCCTGGATGTGGGTTTATCCTTACCCTTGGCGGGATTGGGTTCCCTGAGTGGTTATCTGCACGGTGAACCCCATCCCCAAGGTCCACAAAATGTCTTAATTGTTCATGGTAAGCAGGATCCCGTCGTTCCTATCGCTGCTGCTCGTCAAGCCAGGGATTTACTGCTTGGTTTGGGGGTTAACGTCGAATATCACGAGTTAAATATGGGCCACGAAATCCCGATTCCGGCGCTGACTATTTTACGCCAATTCCTCCGCAATCGTCTGGAAACCGCATGAATAATGCTCGTCAGCTGGCTTTGCTGATTTTACGCGATATCGATCGCTCCTCCGCCTATCCCGATCGCGCTCTTGATCGCCATTTGTCCGCTAGTTCCTTAAATTGTCTTGACAAAGCCTTGACAACGGAGATTGTTTATGGTACAGTGCGCCGACAAAGAACTTTGGATGCGCTGCTCGATCGCCTGGGGAAAAAAACCGCGGCCCAGCAACCCCCAGATTTACGGCGAATTCTCCATATTGGTCTTTATCAACTGCGCTATCTCTCCCAGATTCCCCCATCAGCGGCGGTGAATACGGCGGTAGAATTAACTAAAATCAGTCATTTAGGCAAATTAGCGGCGGTGGTTAACGGAATGCTGCGGCAATATCTCCGTTTAACTGCTAATGGCGACGATCCTTTACTTTTACCGGAAAATACCGCTTCTAGATTGGGTATTCTCCACAGTTTCCCCGATTGGTTGGTGCAATTGTGGTTAGATCGCTTTAGTGTTACGGAAACGGAACAACTGTGTCAATGGTTTAATCGCTCTCCTGACCTCGATATTCGGATTAATCCCCTGAAAACTAGCCTAGAAGCCCTAGAAAATGATTTAGAATCAGCCAATATAACTTTTCATCATCTTAAATTACCTCTAGCTTGCCGTTTAACCTCTGGTTTAGGCAATATTGAGCGTTTAGAGGGATTTCGAGCCGGAAATTACACCCTACAGGATATTAGCGCCCAATTAGTCACTTATCTACTCGATCCCCAGCCCGGAGAGACAATTATCGACGCTTGTGCGGCACCGGGGGGAAAAACCACTCATATTGCCGAATTAATGGGCGATCAGGGTAGAATATTAGCCTGTGATCAAACGCCATCCCGTTTAAGACAGTTAGAAGCCAATATTAAAAGATTAGACTTAAAAGCGATCGAAATACATCTGGGGGATAGTCGCGATCGTCCCCAGTGGTGCGGCATCGCCGATCGTGTACTAATCGATGCTCCCTGTTCAGGATTGGGAACCCTGCACAAGCGTCCTGATATACGTTGGCGACAAACACCAGAAAATTTACCTGTACTAGCCAAACGACAGGGGGAACTTTTAGCCTCGGCTGCCACTTGGGTAAAACCGAAGGGAATCTTAGTTTATGCCACTTGTACTTTAAATCCGTTAGAAAATGAAAGAGTGATCGAGCAGTTTTTAGCGGCTCATCCCGATTGGAAAATGGCCACTCCTGACTCTAATTCATGCGTCTCAGAATACTATACAGAAACGGGAGCGATCGAAGTGTTACCCCATCGACATAATCAAGACGGTTTTTTTATGGCTAAGTTAGTCAAGGAAGTGTGAGATGAAAAATAAACAATTACTGAAAATTCTCATCGGGGTTGCTTGGATTGATGGTGTAATTCAACCATCAGAAAGAAGCTATTTAAGACAGGTAGCTGTGAGGGAAAAACTTGATGATGATCCGGAGATTAAACCACTATTATCGGAACTAAAACCAGTTAAAACCAGTGAATGTTATCGATGGTTAGAGTCCTATTTAGGCGATAATCCTAGTCCAGAAATCTATCAAGATCTACTAACATCGATTAGCACTTTAATCTATAGCGATGACGACGTGGATATACAGGAAGCGAAATTATTAACCAAAGTGCAGAGTTTTGATCCGACTCACGATAGCCATCGATCGATTTTAGATAAATTAGTGACGGGAATTCAGAAATTGTACCACAAGGCAATTACTGAAAGTAATTAAGGAGTAGCTATCAGTGATGAGCAGGTCAAAAATTTCCCCGATAAAAACTGATAGCTTCTCCCTAGATTTTAGGTAATAACTGTGGGTTGTTCCCGTCCGGTAGATTGACGAATTTGACCGATTTCTTCAGCTAAATCAATTAAGGGTTGTAGGGCCTTTTGGGTGTCGATATCGTGTTTACTTGCGTCCGGTTCATAACTTTCTAGATAAACCCGGAGAGTTGCTCCTTTAGTTCCCGTACCCGATAGACGGTAAATAATCCGAGAACCATCGGTAAAACCAATGCGAATACCTTGATTTTTACTCACACTACCATCCACGGGATCCGTATAGCTAAAATCATCGGCATATTCCACTTCATAGTTACCAAATTGTTTACCCTTAAGGTCTAAAACCAGCTTCTGGAGACGTGCCATCATCTCTTTTGCCGGTTCTAAGGCGACTTCTTCATAATCATGACGAGAATAGAAATTACGACCAAATTCTTGCCAATGACTGCGAACAATTTCCTCTACAGATTCCCCTTTAACTGCCAAAATATTTAACCAGAAAAGAACCGCCCATAAACCATCTTTTTCGCGAATATGATTGGAACCCGTGCCGAAACTTTCCTCACCGCAAAGGGTTGCTTTCCCCGCATCTAACAAATTACCGAAGAATTTCCAACCGGTGGGAGTTTCATAACAGTCAATTCCCAGTTTAGCCGCTACGCGATCGGCCGCCGCACTGGTGGGCATCGATCGCGCCACTCCCGTGATACCATTTTGATAGCCCGGTACTAGATGAGCGTTGGCTGTTAGTACCGCTAAACTATCACTGGGGGTAACAAAAAAATTCTGACCGAGGATCATATTGCGATCGCCATCTCCATCGGAAGCAGCCCCAAAATCCGGAGCCTCTTGACCAAAGAGAATTTCTACCAGATCATGGGCATAGACTAGGTTAGGGTCGGGATGACCACCACCAAAGTCCTCTAGGGGAATACCATTTAATACAGTACCCTTGGGCGCTCCTAAACGCTGTTCAAATAGAGCATAAGCGTAGGGACCGGTTACCGCATGGAGAGAATCCATGCACATTTTAAACTTACCAGAAGTGAGTAGGGCTTGAATGCGATCGAAATCAAAAATCTTTTCCATCATTTTGACGTAGGGAGTAACCGCATCGATCACTTCCACATCCATAGTTCCCAGTTTAAAGGAACCGGGGCGATCGAGATTAATATCGGCCCCTAAGAGGATTTTATAACTGCTAATCACCTTAGTCTCGGCATAAATTGCATCGGTGATATTTTCCGGGGCCGGTCCGCCGTTAGTAATATTGTACTTAATGCCAAAATCCCCCTCCGGACCGCCGGGGTTATGACTAGCGGAGAGAACAATACCGCCAAAAGCGTTATTTTCGCGAATTAACCCAGAAATAGCCGGAGTGGAGACAATACCATCGGTTCCCACGAGTATTCTACCGATACCGTTAGCGGCGGCGATTTTCAGGATAGTTTGAATAGCTTGACGGTTATAATAACGACCATCTCCACCGACAACTAGGGTTTGACCCTCGATACCGTCTAAAGTATTGAAGATAGCTTGAATAAAATTTTCCAGATAATGGGGTTGTTGAAAAACGGGAACGGATTTTCGCAATCCAGAAGTCCCCGGTTTCTGGTCACTAAAGGGTTTTGTGGCAACAGTTTCAATCGTCATAGTCTTTTCTTGATAGGCCGACGCAATTGTAAACTTAAGTATATAGCAGTAGGTTGACAGCCAAGAAATCGGGTAAGAAAGACAACGGTTCTATTGGGTTTGGTGAGTGAGTGGAAGGAACCACTCCAGACACAAAGGACACAGAGATCGATCGCTCCTATATAATTTAAACTGATCACACAAAGAATAAGAGAGCTAATCTAAGGATAGGGGGTTAAGATGGGTCTTAGCCAATAAATGAACCAGATTTGGGGGTATAAACCCCCAATAATAACCAATTTTAGCTATATCGCTTAATCGGCCCCTTCAATCGGTGCAAATCCCTGACGTTGAATATTCTCGCTGATGTGACGAGGTTCGAGGAATTGCAAGAGATAATCGGGACCCCCTGCTTTGGAACCTACCCCCGACATCTTGAAACCCCCGAAGGGTTGACGGGAGACAATCGCACCGGTGATTCCCCGGTTAATATAGAGGTTTCCCACTTCAAATTCCTGCATAGCTCGGTTAATATGGGCAGGAGTGCGAGAATATAAGCCACCGGTTAGAGCATAGTCGGTTCCGTTAGCTACGGCTAAAGCTTGCTCAAAATTGCTCACTTTGATAATCGCCACCACCGGACCAAAAATTTCCTCCATCGCTATTACCGCATCGGGGGGAACATTCTTAAAGACGGTGGGACTGACGAAGTAACCCACTTCTGGAATTGGCATTTCTAGGGCCAATTCTGCCTCTTTTTTACCAGTTTCGATATATTCCCGAATTCTTGCTTGAGCTTTCTCGTCGATAACCGGTCCTACTTCCGTACTCGGTAAATCCGTCGGCCCGATATTGAGGGACCCGGTAGCCTCGACAAAGCGATCAACAAAGCTATCATAGACGCTTTCCAGAACGATTATCCGCGAACAGGCCGAACATTTCTGACCGGTGTAGCCAAAAGCGGACTTAACCGCACCGACAACGGCCTGATCTAAATCGGCACTCTCATCGACAATTAGGGCATTTTTGCCGCCCATTTCGGCGATAACTCGTTTTAGGTGTTTTTGACCCTTTTGCACGATAGAGGCATCTGTATAGATGCGACAGCCCACTTCTCGTGAACCGGTGAAGGCGATTAGGTGAACATCGGGATGGCTAACTAAATGCGCCCCCACTTGCGAACCTTTACCCGGGATATATTGGAAGACTCCGGCAGGAATACCCGCTTCTAGGAGAATCTCGGCAAATTTCGCCGTAATCACCGAGGAAGTCTCGGCAGGTTTCAATAGCGTACAGTTACCAGCTACTAAAGCCGCTACTGTCATCCCCACCGCAATCGCAAGAGGGAAATTCCAGGGAGAAATCACTAAAGCAATACCCCGGGGTTGGTAGGAATAACGATTATTCTCGCCTGCTACGTCGAAATTATGCCCTAAATCCAGTCTTTCCATCTCGGAGGCGTAATAACGGCAAAAATCGATCGCTTCTGACACTTCTGGATCCGCCTGTTGGATAACTTTGCCCACTTCCAAACAAATCCAGGCCGATAACTCGTGTCGTCGCGCTTCCATCAAATCCGCCGCTTTTCGCAGTATTTCGGCTCTTTTAGCCACTGGAGTGCGTTTCCAAGCGGGAAAAGCCTGTTTTGCCGCTATGATCGCTTTTTCTGCCTGTTCCACCTCAATTAAGCCCACTTTCCCCACTATTTCCTGCGGGTTACAGGGATTAACAGAATTAATTTGAACATTGGTGGTGACGTATTCGCCGTTAATTAGGGGTAAATAGGTTTTACCGAGGGAATTTTTGACAAAAGTAAGGGCTTGACTCGCTTTATTTCGTAATTGATCGTTAGCATAATCTGTATCGGGGGCATTAGGAAAACCAGGGATAATCGGGTTATCCTGACCTAAAACCCGGGGGGCTGCGATTAAATCTTCCACGGGACGATCCTCCAAATTTTGCCTTAGGAAGGAACTATTAGCGGTATTTTCTAATAAACGGCGGATTAGGTAGGCCATACCGGGTAAGAGTTGTCCGTAGGGGGAATAAACCCGCACCCGATGACCCCGCTTCACTAACGCTTTGGCTAATTGGTCGCCCATGCCGTACAATACCTGCATTTCAAAGCGACGACGGGGAATTTCTAAACTTTCTGCGATCGCACAAGCCAAGGCTTGCGATCGCACGTTATGACTACCGATGGCGGCGTATAAATATTGATGATTTTCCAATAATAACCGCGTCATCCGCTCATAATTGGCATCGGTGGCCGATTTTTCGTTATATACCGGCTGTGGCCAGTGATTTTGCCGAGATTTAATTGTTTCCTGATCCCAGTAAGCGCCTTTAACTAGCCGGACAGTCAGGGGATAACCGCGCTTTTTGGCCCAATTAATTAAATCTTGTAAATCTTGGGCAGAATCTCTTAAATATGCCTGTAGGGTGATGCCAATATCGGTACGACTGCGAAATTCTTCTTCTAGGAGTAATTCTTTCAGGATAGCCAGGGTGAGGTTTTTATAAACGTACTGTTCCATATCAAAATGGACTGCCACCCCTAACTCCTGAGCGCGTCGCAACAGTAGGCGAATGCGATCGCAAACTTTCTCCTTACTGCCAATCGGATCTATGGGATCAAACTGAGAATAAAAGGCAGTTAGCTTGACAGAAACCTGCACTTGTGGTAATAAGTCGCCGTCCGCTTCATCAATTTGGCTAACTTTATTCCATTTGGTCGCTTCTTGAGCCAAATGGGTCATTAAATCCAGATAACTTTGTAGATAAACTTGGGTTTCCGCTTCAGTAATTACCGCTTCACCGAGGAGATCTATGGTAAAAGCCATTTTTTCCTTCCGCAGACGGGTGACAGTGCGAGTAATTTGCCCTAGGTCTTCCCCGGCGATATACTTACGAGCTAAGGTTTCTACGGATTTACTGATCAGACTGGCGGCCGTTTGAGCGGGTAGGGAGTTAGGATCACTAAAGTTGAGGATACTTTTCAGCGCACTGGGCAGTTCTACGGAAGCATCACCGAGGTATTGTTGGAGATGATTAGCGATCTCGGCATTACTGCGTAAAGCGGGTAAACAGTCAATAAAACGGAATAATTGTACTCGCAAATTGGGGTTAGACATTGCCCAATCGAGTAATTTATCATCCCAACGCATTTGATCCTGTAAAGCAGACCAAAGACCTTTTTTTTCCCGAGTTTCGGCTAAAAGTTGTCTAGCGATCTCTTGGGTTTTAGTTTCGTAGTTTTGAGTTGAGTCGATTTGGATAACCACGGTGATTCAAGTAAAAAAAATTATCAACGGGATTCAGCTTTCAGCAAGCTACCGTCAGCCTTCAGCCTAAAATTCAGTTTTTGAGCTTTTTTAGCTGATTGCCGCTCTTAATGGCTCTTTTCTCTGGTTTATATTCTTACCGAAGGACTAATCAAAGCTAATAGCTGATCGCTTTTGCTGAACACTCTATTGTACTCGATCAAGCGGGGAAGTGGGGTGTGGGGTGTGGGGTGTGGAGTGTGGGGTGTGGGGAAGTATAAATAAAAATAATCTCCTGTCTCCTGTCTCCTGATTACTGATACCCGATAGTCCTTGTGTATTGTCGAAGCGTTTACCTATAATAACTTTAAAAAGATTTTCGGGATCATCGGTAGCCCTATGGCAAAAATTGAAACGAGAACAGAACCCATGGTTTTAAACATGGGACCCCATCACCCTTCGATGCACGGAGTTTTGCGCTTAATCGTCACCCTTGACGGGGAAGACGTGATTGACTGTGAACCCGTAATCGGTTATCTTCATCGGGGCATGGAAAAAATTGCCGAAAATCGCACTAATGTCATGTACGTTCCCTACGTTAGTCGTTGGGATTACGCCGCAGGGATGTTTAACGAGGCGATTACAGTCAATGCTCCCGAAAAATTAGCCGATATCGCCGTTCCCAAACGAGCGCAATATATCCGGGTGATTATGTTGGAACTCAACCGCATCGCTAACCATTTACTCTGGTTAGGCCCCTTTATGGCGGATGTAGGCGCACAAACTCCCTTTTTCTACATTTTCCGGGAACGGGAGATGATTTATGACCTCTGGGAAGCTGCCACGGGAATGCGGTTAATTAATAACAATTATTTCCGTATTGGTGGCGTGGCGGTGGATTTACCCTACGGATGGGTGGATAAGTGCGAGGATTTCTGTGACTATTTTGACCCCAAAGTGGACGAATACGAGAAATTAATCACTAATAACCCGATTTTCCGCCGTCGTATTGAAGGGATAGGCTGCATTACCAGAGACGAAGCGATTAACTGGGGTTTATCCGGTCCGATGTTGCGCGCTTCTGGGGTGAAATGGGATTTAAGAAAAGTTGACCATTACGAGTGTTACGACGATTTTGACTGGGAAGTGCATTGGGAAACTGCCGGCGATTGTTTTGCTCGTTATCTGGTGCGGATTCGGGAAATGCGCGAATCGGTGAAAATTATCCGGCAAGCACTGAAAGGTTTACCCGGTGGTCCCTACGAAAATCTGGAAGCAAAACGGATGGCAGAAGGGAAAAAATCAGCCTGGAATGATTTTGACTATCAATATATCGCCAAAAAAGTCGCCCCCACTTTTAAGATTCCTAAAGGTGAACATTATGTGCGCTTGGAAAGTGGTAAAGGGGAATTAGGTATCTTTATCGTCGGTAATGATGATGTTTTCCCTTGGCGTTGGAAAATTCGGGCCGCCGATTTTAATAATCTTCAAATTCTGCCCCATATCCTCAAAGGGGTAAAAGTTGCCGATATTATGGCGATTTTAGGCAGTATTGATATTATTATGGGGTCAGTCGATCGCTAAATCTCCTTCAGGGTGGGTTATCTTAACTAACTCACCCCCGTTTTGGCCCAGTTTTATGAAAAAAGCACATCGGCCTTTATTTCAGGTAATGTGCTTCAATCCCTAGTATTTATCTTCCTTAGTGGGTGTGAGTCTTTTTCCCCGCTTCCAATTGAACCTCAGTAATAGGGGGAAGAATCTTGCTTTCGGGAATCTTTAACTCCCCCACCTGAACACCCAAACTAACCAAGGCGGTTAAAGTGGTGATGATGCGGCAAATCACGTCAATGTCCGCTTTATGTTTTTGCCAGAAATTTTCCTTTTTCATATTTACTCCTGTCCCCCTATAGCTTGTTTTTTGAGGACAAGTTGATTAAAATGCTTTCAGCAAATGCTGGCAAAAGGGGATCAAAAAGTGGATCAGATGGTAGGTTGACGTTTGACGAGATTTATGTTAAGGTCTGGCGAAATCAGATTATCGGATGAAGATGTAGAAACCCTTCGTAAGGCTAAAGATGCTTATAAGGGAAACTATTCTTGTGCTTCGGAGAAAATAGAGAAAATATTAATAGAAGCAAGTCGATGGTTACTTGAGGCATTTCTCGAAGAATACCGTAGTCAAACAAAAACTTCCAGTTATACCATTCCATTAAATGTCTTGAAAGCTTGGATGACAGAATCTCAGCCACAATCTGGAGCAACTAAAGAGGTTTTAAAACCAAAGGGTAAGAAATTGTACTTACAAAATAAATCTAAGTTTCAAGGATTTGAAAATGAGAAGAAAAGAGCGTACATTAATCAAAATAAAATAAATACAACCAGAATTGAAGATATTAATGATAATTCAATTCATTTAACCTTTTATGAGGATATAAACCATTTATTAAATGAGTCTATTTTAAAGGTAATTGGCATATCTGGAGATAGTTTGCGGTTTTGTACTGAAAAAAAATATGGACTAGGAAAAAAAGGGCGAACCGCTAAACAATCTTATATTGTTCAAGCTTATTGCGAAGTATTACGACGAGATTTTGAAAGTTTACAATGTTGTCAAAATCATCATCAAAACCTAAAAAATCAACGAACAAATAATGGGAAGATTTATGATATTTTAACAGAATTTAATTACACTAATCTAGTAAAATTTACCAGTTCAATAGCTGCTAAACCTTTACGAGAAGGCAGTATTTATATTCCCCCTTGTCCTCATACATATCGTTTTTGGTGTTTACATCGTTTACACAAACAACTCTTTATCACTAATAATTTGCCCGTTAAAACCATTGTTTTTAATTTTCAAGAAGAATGGAATAGGTATAGTCTTTATGGACATTTTTTCAAAGATTTTAAAGATATTAAAGATATTAAAAAAGTTTTAAAGGCTAATAATCTCTGGTTGATTTTTGAAGGAATTGATTGTGCAAACTTTTCCCTTTTAAAGGATATTTATTCGTTTTGGGAAAGCTTAATTGAAGAAGCTAGTAGAATACAAAATAGTCCCATTAAAGGCTTTTTATTAATGATTTGGTTAGATTATGGAAAAAGTAATGATTGGAGAGATAAGGACAAATTATCAGAATTTACTATTCACCGCTTACAGATTGACTCTTGCTTTGAAAAACGGTCTTTTCAGGAAATTATTCCTACTTTTGCTCAACAACTTCAGTTAGGTTGTGACTTACAGGATGAAACCACAGACTTATTTAAATCTACCTTGCAGAAATTATGGGAAAATAGCAATCAAGGCGACATAGAAAAGACATTGAACGCTTTTTATCAACAATTTCAAGGACAATTATCGAGGGAAAATAGATGGCTAAACTATCCTTAACTTACAGGGGAGAAATTCAACCCAAATCGGATCCTTATTATGAACCGATTCAACAAAAAATTTATCCCTATGACGCAGGTGATGAGTTAATAGAAGTTGTTAACTTGGCTATTGAATTGGGAATGCCTTTGTTACTAGAAGGTGAGCCGGGATGTGGCAAAAGTCGTCTAGCTCATGCCTTAGTTTATGAATTTAATTATCACCGTGAAAATAATCCTATAAAATATTATGAGTGGATAGTTCAATCTACAAGTAAAGCGGAAGATAGTCTCTATCAATATGATTATATTGGCCGTTTACAAGCTGCTCAAATTAGCGGAATTTTAAGCCAAAAAGGAGCAGGAGAATCTTCTTCTGAGCAAAAAAATCCAGCTACTTCAAAGGATTGGGTTGATTTACAACCCTTGGGTAAAGCATTTAAACAAAGTCAAGATAAGCAAGAACAATCGGTAGTATTAATTGATGAAATAGATAAAGCGGATCGAGATTTTCCTAATGATTTACTTTTAGCCATTGAATCTCGTCGTTTTTTCATTAAAGAAACAGGAAAAACAATTCAAGCAAATGATCAAGCTTTTCCTCTGATTATTATTACCAGTAATCAAGAAAAAAACTTACCCAATGCTTTTCTGAGACGTTGCATTTATCACTATATTGAGCTACCCAACCAAGAAAGATTAAGAAAAATATTAACCGAACGGTTTACCGACGCTGAACAAGAGGTTATCATCAAAGCAGTGGACCGTTTTCTGGAAGTGAGAACATCACAAGACGAGACTAAATCTGAAGGAGAAAAAAAAGTTAGCACCAGTGAATTAATAGCCTGGTTTAAATCGTTGCTCAAGTACAAACCTGAAGAAATTATCGCCAAATTAAACGAGGACAAATTACCCCACGCTAGTGTTTTACTAAAAAGCCGTACTGATTTACAAGATTATGGAACAAGAGGTTAAAAAAGCCAATGACATCCCCCCTACTTGACCTATTTTATCAACTCAGAGACGAAGAAGGATTTCTGCTGTCTATTGAACAATATTATCGGGTGGAAAATTACCTAATTCAAAAACTCGCCAATGATTCTGATATTGCTATTCAAGAAAATCCCAACTTAGAGAATCCTAAAGTTAAACTTCTTTGTCAAGCTTTATGGGTTAAATCCCCGAAAGAAAAAGAAAAGTTTGATCAGGCCTGGACAGAGATGCTACAGTTACAACCAGAAATAAATATAGAAATAGCCAAAAAAATACCTATTCGCCATCCAGAAGAATCGATTAGCAAAATCATAAACCCGATGGATGATAGGGAATCTCCCTCATTAGAAATTACCCCTTCTGGGGATACACCAATAGCACCGGAGACTTCATTTCCACAAATTGCCACAGCTATTGAAAAGCGAAAAAAAATCACCTCCTTAGATAATCCTGATTATTATCCTATTGGCATCGCTAAGTTACAAGAAAGTTGGCAGCAACTGCGTCCATTACCCCTAGAAAATCCTCGACAAACTTGGGATCTAAAAGCCACGGTGATGGCAACGGCTAAACGAGGTTTTTTTGATCAAATAATTTACCAAAAGAAACAACTTTATCGCCGAGAAATTATAATTTTTATTGATTGTTCTGACTCGATGATTCCCTTTGCAGGATTTGGGCGAATAATGAAGCAAACTTGGGCAAATGTTCCCCATTTTTACTTTGATAATCTGATTAGAGACGAGGTTTTACGACAAGAAAACGGTTGGGAAAGTCAATCTTTAACCAAAGTTCTCTCTAACTATTCTCCTGAAGTAACCAGTTGTCTAATTCTTAGTGATGCGGGTGCCGCTAGAAAACGTTATGTAGAAGAGCGCTTGAGCGCAACAGAAACCCTTATCCGACGATTTAGCCGAAGATTTAGCCGAGTCGCATGGTTAAACCCCTTACCCTATCATCGATGGTATGGGACAACTGCCTGGGATATTGCTGATTTAGCTGAAGATATACCCAATTTTTCCATGTTTGAACTAACCACAGAGGACTGGGAAAACTTGATAACATGGCTAAAAGAAGAAGCTATCCCACCCCGTCATTTATTTAATCCTAATCAATTTCACCAAGGGGATAATTGGGATGAGGATGAAGATTTTTTTAGCGCAAAAAGCCGTTTAAGATTATTTGAAAAAGAAAGCGAACCAAACACCAGAGAACTAGCGAAACGAGCGGCTTTTCCCCTTAGTTTATCCCCTAATTTACTTTATTATCTGCGTCAACATCAAGATAAAGATAATCAAGCTCCTTGGTATGCGATCGCTGATATTTTACTCTCCAGTTTAGTCCGCAAAATAGATCGAGAACTCTATGAAATGTCTCCCGATGTTCGTAAACTACTATTAGAAAAATTAACCCCAGAGGAACTCAAATCTCTGGCCTATCAGTTACAAACCTATATTCAGGAACAAATCGGTGATTATTGCTCAAAATCGGTTTATTGGCAAAATCAACAATGGTTAGCTCTTGCCTACCTAAAACCCAGTCAAGCGGTCAACGAAATCAAACAGGTACTAGCAGAAGCTATCAAAAATAATAACCGAGTGCGTCTTGTGAGATTGACAGCTTTATTAGAAAATCTATCCGCTGCTTTAGCCGATTATGAACCCTTATTATTGCTTAATAAAACGATTGCCGCCTATTCTAGAGGGGATTTAAACCATGTTGGCAATGTCCTTCAACTTTCCCCGGAAGACGAAGGAACCCTACAAAAACGTTTAATAGACAAGGTAGCCGCTATTGTTCCCTACAATGAAAACCTTTTTCTTTTTACCGCAGAAACGGTATTGGTTAATAAAACAGGCAAAGTTATCGAGAGAAAACCTGTTAAAGCCTATTTTTACGATGAAAACCTTCCGGAAGTTGGCAAGCGGAAAGAAAATCAAAACTATAGACTGACCATGGTCGCTATCCCGGGGGGAACTTTCCTGATGGGTTCACCGCCAAATGAGAAAGATAGTTTTAAGGATGAACGCCCTCAACATGAGGTTACTGTCTCCACCTTTTTCATGGGCAAGTATCCCATCACCCAGGCACAGTGGAGAGCAGTTGCCTCTCGCACGGATTTGAAAGTAGAAAAAGACCTTGATCCTGATCCCTCCCACTTTAAAGATAGGGGGGGATCGTCCACGCGCCGGGATAGACCCGTGGAACAAGTCAACTGGTACGATGCCGTCGAATTTTGTGCGAGATTATCGAAACTAACGGGAAGGGAATACCGACTACCGAGTGAGGCAGAATGGGAATATGCCTGTAGAGCGGGGACAACAACCGCCTTTCACTTTGGGGAAACCATTACGGGGGAATTGGCTAACTATGATGCCAGCAAAACCTACGCTGATGAACCCAAAGGAGAATATCGAAAAGAAACGACTCCCGTGGGACAGTTTCCGCCCAATGCCTTCGGTTTGTACGATATGCACGGCAATGTCTGGGAGTGGTGTGCCGATACTTGGCACGATAACTATGACGGTGTGCCGAGGGATGGCAGTGCCTGGATAGAAAATGGGGATGATAATCGTTCTCCGTTGCGGGGCGGTTCTTGGTTCAGCCTTCCAATTAACTGCCGTTCCGCTTCCCGCAATGCCTCCAAGTCCCGCCGCGACTGCATCGGCAACTATGACGGTTTTCGGGTGGTGTGCGGTGCTGGGGGGACCCTGTAACCCTTTTTCTCTTTTTTTCCCGCCCAAAGGCCGGTCGATTTTGTAGGGGCGAACTGCGTTCGCCCACCGGCAATAATCGTCCCACCGGCAATTATCGGCCCACCCGTTTTTTGGGGATTTGGGGGGAATTTGGGTTATTTGGGCGCACGCGATGCGCCCCTACGGGTTTTTGGGGGGTTGGGCGCACGCGATGCGCCCCTACGGGTTTTTGGGGGAATTTGGGTTATTTGGGCGCACGCAATGCGCCCCTACGGGTTTTTGGGGAATTTGGGTTATTTGGGCGCACGCGATGCGCCCCTACGGGTTTTTGGGGGGTTGGGCGCACGCGATGCGCCCCTACGGGTTTTTGGGGGAATTTGGGTTTTTTGGGGGAATTTGGGTTATTTGGGCGCACGCGATGCGCCCCTACGGGTTTTGGGGGAATTTGGGTTATTTGGGCGCACGCAATGCGCCCCTACGGGGTTTTGGGGTTTTTTGGGGTTATTTGGGCGCACGCAATGCGCCCCTACGGGTTTTTGGGGGAATTTGGGTTATTTGGGCGCACGCGATGCGCCCCTACGGGTTTTGGGGGAATTTGGGTTATTTGGGCGCACGCGATGCGCCCCTACGGGTTTTTGGGGGAATTTGGGTTATTTGGGCGCACGCGATGCGCCCCTACGGGTTTTTGGGGGAATTTGGGTTATTTGGGCGCACGCGATGCGCCCCTACGGGTTTTGGGCGCAGCGGAAGGCGAAAAACCCCCGCATCAAGTTAATCTAGATACCTTTCGAGAAAAAATTTTTTTGCACAGGGAGTCCTTAAAATAGAAGAGGGAACACAAAACCAAATTGCTGGTATTTTTCCTCTGGGCATGGTGGCGCAGTTTATAGAATTTAGCTGGAATTTATGAATCATTTTCTGCATTCTTTCACTGTTTTTCCTGATTCTGCCCGAAAATCTCGCTCTTACTCCCTGGGTAAACTGCGACGACCCTTAATCTTCCTGTTTACCGTCGGTTGTCTGACTAGCGTGGTCGGTTATCGTTTCTATAATCAGCCGAAATTGGCCGTCGGGACTATTTCCCCGGTTACGATTATCGCCCCCGAAGATGCCCGTTTTCAAGACCAAGAAACCACCGCCCTCAAACGCCAAAAAATTCGGGCTGGACTGCTTCCCCGGCTGAAAAGAGACCCCCAAACCACCGACCAGATCGAGCGATCGCTGCGAGACACTTTAGAGCAATTAAGTCAAATTCGCCCAATTCTGCGAAGAAATTCCATTTTAATGGGCAGGACTATTTCCAACGCCACAATGGAAACGCTGCTCACCTTTTCTGCCCCTCAATGGTCAACTCTACAAAGCCGCCTCAACTATGAAGAATCTTTTACAAACCTCTTGACAAAAGAGCAGGAATATGCTGTTAGCGAAATCCAAGCCTATCGTCAGCGCGTGACGAAGGGAAGCTTTGAGCAATTTATCGATCGATTGGAGCAATTACGGCAAATAAAGGAGCAAACCAGCCAAAATTATCGGCATTCCAGCTTAAATAAACTCAAATACGCCGATCTGATCACAGCAGCCCAAATGGGCGATCGAGAGTGGCAAAACCTAGAAAAAGCCATCCTGCAAGCGAGTCGCCGGATTTTGGTGCAAGGCATTCCCCCGGGGATTTCCACCAGTCACCTAGAGGATACCATCGCCGTGCAGATTAGCAGCGATCGCCTAACCAGTCGCCAGCAGTCTTTAGCCGAAAATATCCTTCTAGCGGCCCTGGAGGGAGAAGCGAACCTGATAGAAGATCGGGAGGCAACCAAAGAACAAGCCGCTAAAGCGGTGGAAGCGGTAGATATGGTCATGTCTAGCGCTCAAACCGGTCAAATTATCGTTAAAGCAGGCGAAAAAATTACTCAAGCTCAGTTTGTTCTCATCGATGGCTTTGGTTTGAGCGAACGGGGCATTAACTGGATGGGTTTAGGGTCAACGGCAATCCTTGTCACCAGCGCGATCGGGACTTTTTGTCTCGTTGCTCAGCGTCTCCATCGGCCTCTGCGTCACCGGGATTTTCTTCTCTTGGGTTTACTAAGTTTTACCACACCGATCCTAGCGATCGCCAATATTCCCTTTACCAATCTGGCAGCCGTGGGTTTATTAGTCAGCAGTTTCTACGGCCCGACTCTGGCCGTCACCCAAGTCCTCTTAACTGCCGGTCTTTCCCTATTCAGCATCCAAGGTATCAGCGCCGATTTAATCGCGGGGACGATAGGGGGACTATTAGCGGCTATGATAGCGGGAAAATTGCGTTCTAGGGATGAATTATCGCTGCTAGGGATGGGAATCGGAGTCAGTCAAGGGGGTGTTTATCTGCTCACTTACCTAATCGTTAGTGCCACGGCCAGCACGATCATCTATACTCTACTACCCACGGCGCTCGTCTATGGTCTATCGGGGATAGCTTGGACGGTAATCGCCCTAGGATTATCCCCCTATTTGGAACGCTGTTTCGATGTGGTCACTCCCATTCGTCTGGTGGAGTTGTCCAATCCTAATTGTAGTTTGCTCAAACGTTTGGCCACGGAAGCACCGGGGACTTTTCAACATACCCTTTTTGTCGCCTGTTTAGCTGAAGCGGCCGCCCGAAAACTGCACTGTAATGTGGAATTAATTCGCACGGGAACTCTCTATCACGATATCGGGAAAATGCACGATCCTCTCGGTTTTATTGAAAATCAAATGGGTGGCCCGAATAAACACGATGAAATTAACGATCCCTATGTCAGCGCCGAGATTATTAAAAAGCACGTTAGCGAAGGGTTAGTCATGGCCCGCAGACACGGTTTACCGCGAGTCGTCCGCGATTTTATTCCTGAACACCAAGGCAATCTCTTAATTTCCTATTTTTATCAGCAAGCTTTGCAAAAATCCGCCCAAAATGGTCAAGAATTCGTCGATGAGGCGGCTTTTCGCTACGATGGTCCGATTCCCCAATCGCGAGAAACGGCGATCGTTATGTTAGCCGATAGTAGCGAGGCCGCTTTGCGATCGCTGAAGGAGGCCTCCCCAGAACAAGCTATGGATATGATCAAAAAGATTTTTCAGGCCCGATGGCGCGATCAACAATTAGTAGATAGTGGTATTCGTCAGGAGGAATTACCAATTATTGCCGAGGTTTTTGTGCAAGTTTGGCAACAATTCCACCATCAACGCATTGCCTACCCGAAAGCAGTTTTAGAAGTCTCCTCAGCCAAAAAAATATGAAAAAAGATACTTGGCTAAATCCGTTACAATTTCTCTACGAACAAGATGAACATCTCTGGTTAACTGAAACAATTAAACTTCTCAAGGAAAATCGTCTAGCTGAGTTGGATATTCAACATTTAATCGAGGAGTTGGAGGCTTTGAGCAAACGGGATAAAAATCGAGTTGAGAGTTTTTTAAGACAGATAATTATTCATCTTTTGCTGTGGCAATATTGGTCAAAAGAATTTGAATTAAATCATCGGCATTGGCAAGGAGAAATAGCCACTTTTAGAGTTCAGCTAAATGGATACTTAAGCACAAATTTAGAAAAATATCTCCTAGATAACCAAGAAATAATCTATCAAGATGCCGTTTTTATTGTTGGGCAAAAAACTGAAATATCTCCTCACAATTTTCCTCTAAATTGTCCCTATTCTCTCGAACAAATGCTTGATAGGCATTGGTTGCCAGAGCGAAATTAGTTAAATCCCACAGCTAAAAATCAAGGATAATTACCAAAATGTTACTAATTACTCTCAACGAAAATACTTTATCTTTATCTCCGGGCAGTCAAGTTATTTTTCCCCATCAGACTTGGGAAGATTACGAAAGATTACTGAGTTTACGTCTCCAAAAAACCTATCCCAAACTCTATTTTAATCGCAAAACTCAAGAAATTCGGCTTATGTCTCCCTTACCAAGTCATGGCAAACGTATCAATCTTTTAAGTGATTTAGTAAAAATTATCCTTCGTCGTCAAGGCAAAGACTGGGAATGTTTTGATCCAATTACCTTGAAAATTCCGGGAGAAGCAGGAGTAGAACCAGATACTTGTTTTTATATTGATAATAGAGAGGCAATTTTAGGCAAAGAGAGAATTGATTTAACTGTCGATCCTCCTCCCGATTTAGCTATAGAAGTGGACTTTACTTCTCTGACTGATGTAGAGGCCTATCAATTGTTGAAAATACCCGAATTATGGGTTTATCGTCGGGAAGAATTAAAAATATATTTGTTAATAGAAGACAGTTATCAAGAAAGGGAAAATAGTCTTCTCTTTCCCGATATAAATATCAAGAAACTTTTTCCCTATTATGTTGAATTAGGCTGGAATCAAGGTTCTAGTATTGCTTTACGTCAGTTTGAAGCTTTAGAGAATTTTAGTTAAAACACTTTTTGTATAAAAGTGAGCTTAATCCCCCCTTGATCCCCCCTGCTCCCCTTAATAAGGGGGGTGCCGATAGGCGGGGGAATCTGACAATCCAAAGATAATTACCAAAATGCTACTAATTACTCTCAACGAAAATACTTTATCTTTATCTCCAGGCAGTCAAGTTATTTTTCCCCATCAGACTTGGGAAGATTACCAAAGATTGCTGAGTTTACGTCTCCAGAAAACCTATCCCAAACTCTATTTTAATCGCAAAACGCAAGAAATTCGGCTTATGTCTCCCCTACCAAGTCATGGCAATCGTGTTGATACATTAAGGGATTTAGTAAAAATTATCCTCCGTCGTCAAGGTAAAGACTGGCAATGTTTTGATCCGATTACCTTGAAAATTCCTGGAGAAGCGGGAGTAGAACCAGATACCTGTTTTTATATTGATAATAGACAGTCAATTTTAGGCAAAGAGAGAATTGATTTAACTGTCGATCCTCCTCCCGATTTAGCTATAGAAGTGGATTTTACTTCTCTGACTGATGTAGAGGCTTATCAATTGCTAAAAATCCCCGAATTGTGGGTTTATCGTCGGGAAGAATTAAAAATATATCTGTTCATAGAAGATAGTTGTCAGGAAAGTGAAAATAGTCGTCTCTTTCCCGATATAAATATCAAGAAACTTTTTCCCTATTATGTTGAATTAGGCTGGAATCAAGGTTCTAGTATTGCCTTACGTCAATTTGAAGCTTTAGAGAATTAGAGACCTAAAAGTGCGATGTCAAAAAATAATTGTAATTATATCAAACCGGGGACTTTCCGATAGATAGAAGCGATCGATCCCCGGAATCCTACACTGGTAAATTCTACCTCATCTCCCGCTTCATAGATCTGTTCTTGCCAAACTCCCGAATCCTCGCGACGGTGACATTCAATTTTCATCTGGTTTTGATGAATAAGAATGTATTCTTTTAGGGTGGGACAGGTTTGATAATCGCTAAATTTATCACCCCTATCAAAGGATTCCGTAGATTTCGATAATACTTCAATAATCAGAACGGGATAGAGAATAAAATCATCGGTATTGTTAATCTCTCTCTCGTCACAAACCACCGCAATATCGGGATAATAATAACAATTTGCCTCCTCTAACCGGACTTTGATATCGGAAGTGAGAACAAGACAGGGACTATCATCGAGATGGATATTCAATAAAGTGGCTAGATTTGTATTTAAGACAATATGGGGCTTTTTTGCGCCTACCATCGCATAAATCCGTCCTTTTCGGTACTCGTGCTTGATCGGACTGACTCTTTCCCCTTCTAGATACACTTCTGGAGAGACATAAAAAAAATTAGGATTCGTCACCATCGTCCCCATGCTCCCTATCCTCGAATAACTAAATTATAGCCTTTGGGAATCATCGCTCTTGGACTCAATCTCGCTAGACTTATAGATCATTGATTGTCACTTGTAATATTTGTATTACAGTTATGTGACAGAATAGAGATAACGACTCTCAAAGAGACGTTATTTAGGAATGAATCCCGAAAACGATTGATATCCATAGGTTTGCCAGAATGTCCAACGCTAAAAGTTACAAAGATACCGTTAATTTGCCTCAAACTGACTTTGATATGCGAGCAAATGCCAGCAAACGTGAGCCAGAAATCCAGAAATTCTGGCAAGATGAGCAAATATACGAGAAATTAGCGCAAAATAACCCCAAAGAATTATTTATTCTCCACGATGGTCCACCCTACGCTAACGGGTCACTGCATATCGGTCATGCTTTAAATAAAATTCTCAAAGACATTATCAATAAATATAAACTGCTGCAAGGCTACAAAGTGCGCTATGTGCCGGGTTGGGATTGTCACGGGTTGCCGATCGAACTAAAGGTTTTACAAAGTCTCAAAAGCTCGGAAAAAGAGGGTCTAACCCCTTTGAAATTACGTCAGAAAGCCCACGATTTTGCCCTTCAAACGCAAAAAGAACAGTGTGAAGGTTTCAAAAGGTATGGAGTCTGGGGAGACTGGGAAAATCCCTATTTAACCCTACAACCTGAATACGAGGCCGCTCAAATTGCCGTATTCGGAAAAATGGCCCTAAAAGGTTATATTTATCGGGGACTAAAACCGGTTCACTGGAGTCCTAGTTCTCAAACCGCTTTAGCTGAGGCAGAATTAGAATATCCCGAAGGTCACACTTCCCGCAGTGTCTATGTTGCTTTTCCGATTACGTCAGTTTCAACCCCAGTTTTAACGCCATTTTTGCCTAATTTATCCGTGGCTATCTGGACGACTACCCCCTGGACTTTACCCGGGAATTTGGCCGTCGCATTAAACCCAGAATTAAACTATTCAGTGGTGGAAACCAGCGAGTCTAATTATCTAATTGTAGCGACGGATTTAGTCGAAAAATTGGCCGACACTTTTAACACAACTTTGACGATTAAAGCAACGGTTAAAGGTCTGGAATTAGAACATACTAAATATCGTCATCCTTTGTTTGACAGAGAAAGTGCGATTCTCATCGGTGGGGATTATGTCACCACTGATTCTGGTACCGGATTAGTTCATACGGCCCCTGGCCATGGTCAGGAGGATTATATCGTCGGCCAACGTTACGGTTTACCGATACTTTCTCCCGTGGATGATAAGGGAAATTTCACCGCAGAAGCGGGACAATTTGCGGGTTTAAATGTCCTAAAAGATGCTAATGAAGCGATAATTTTAGCACTGACAGAAAAGGGTGCCTTACTCAAAGAAGAAGCATATCAGCATAAATATCCCTACGATTGGAGAACCAAAAAACCGACAATTTTCCGCGCAACGGAACAATGGTTTGCTTCCGTGGAAGGATTCCGGGAATTAGCTTTAGAAGCAATTGATTCGGTGCGTTGGATTCCCGCAACAGGTAAGAATCGCATCACTTCTATGGTTAGTGAAAGAAGCGATTGGTGTATCTCTCGTCAGCGCAGTTGGGGGGTTCCTATTCCTGTTTTTTATGACGAAGAAACGAATGAACCTCTGTTAACGGAGGAGACGATTAATCACGTTCAAGCTATCTTCGCAGTCAAGGGTTCTAATGCTTGGTGGGAGTTATCCGTAGAGGAATTATTGCCTCCCAGTTATCGCGATAATGGTCGCAGTTATCGCAAGGGAATGGATACTATGGATGTGTGGTTTGATTCTGGTTCTAGTTGGAATGCGGTGGCTAATGCTCGACCAGAATTAAGTTATCCTGCGGATATGTATCTAGAAGGATCGGATCAGCATCGGGGATGGTTTCAATCGAGTTTATTAACCAGTGTCGCTGCTAATGGTATTGCTCCCTATAAAACGGTGTTAACTCACGGTTTTGTTTTGGATGAACAGGGACGAAAAATGAGTAAATCTCTGGGTAATGTCATCGATCCCAATGTGATCATTAATGGGGGTAAAGACCAGAAAAAAGAACCCGCTTATGGGGTAGATGTGATTCGGTTATGGGTGTCCTCGGTGGACTATACCAATGATGTGAATATCGGTCAAAATATTCTTAAACAGTTGGTAGATATCCGTAATAAAATCCGTAACACTGCCAGGTTTTTACTGGGGAGTTTAAATGATTTTGATCCCGTTAAGGATGCGGTAGCTTATGAAGATCTACCGGAGATCGATCGCTATATGTTACATCGTATCTCGGAGGTGTTTACGGAAGTAACGGCAGCTTTTGAAAGTTTCCAATTTTTCCGCTTTTTCCAGACGGTACAGAATTTTTGTGTTGTCGATTTATCTAACTTTTATATCGACATCGCTAAGGATCGTTTATACATTTCTGATCCTAATTCTTTCCGTCGTCGCAGTTGTCAAACAGTCTATGCTATTGCTTTAGAAAATCTCGCTAAAGCGATCGCTCCTGTCCTGTCTCATCTAGCGGAAGATATCTGGCAATTTCTCCCCTACAAAACTCCTTATTTATCAGTATTTGAGTCAGGATGGCTAAACATCGATCCTGCTTGGAATAATCGCGAATTGGCCGATAAATGGGCCAAATTCCGGCAGCTACGCACCGAAGTTAATAAGGTGATGGAAACTGCCAGAAATGATAAGGCGATCGGTGCTTCTTTAGAGGCAAAAGTTTTACTTTATGTTGCCGATGAAACCTTACAACAGGAGTTAGAATTATTCAACAATTGTGATAGTTTAACTGGGAATAAAGTTGATGAATTGCGTTATCTATTTCTCTCTTCCCAAGTGGAATTAGTTAGTGATATTAGCGCGATTCAAACCGCAGAATATAAGGGAGAATCAGACTTTGTTTCGGTGGGAATTGTCAAAGCAGACGGCGAAAAATGCGATCGCTGTTGGAATTATTCCACTCAAGTGGGAAAATTTGCCGATGATCCCACTATTTGCGAGCGCTGTAATGCCGCTTTAAAAGGAGAGTTCTAAGCTAAATTAAAAGGGTGCTTTATTGTTTAATAAAGTACCCTTAGTTGCTTCTACAAACTTAAACTTATAGAAATTCAAGATCAAGAAAAATATGAATGTTAGCGATCTTAAGAAAACTGCCTTGATATATTGGCCAGTTGAATTAGCAGAAAAAGAAAAACTATCTAGTATAATTCCCTTACTAATACGAACTCAAGAAAGTTTTATCAGTATATTAAGAATAGCATCTAAAGACCCATTCTCATGGATAACAGCCTTAGATTTATGTGATGAACTTTATCCTAATCTATTTTTAAAACATCTCTGTGTTCTATCTGATATTGGTGGAGAAAATTTAAAACGATTCTCTTCAGAACTTTCTAGGGATTTTTATTCTAAAGATTTTGAGTTTATATTTCGAGACAAAATTTATCAATACCAGTTTGTTTCTTTGAAAAATAGAGCTACATGGAATAATAAAAATTTGGGATTAGACGGGGAGGGGATATTAAAACCTTGTTCTCTTAGCCAAGAAATCCGAGATGTTATTATGCTAATAATGTTCGGTGGTTTGGCAACCTCTATAAATGTTCCTGATGAAATAGAAGAAAAATGTATTATTGGTGCTATGATAGGTAACATTAGACTTCTGGAAGAATATATTAAGCATCGTTACATCTGGGTTAGTAAAATTACTGGGGGAGCAAAATCGAATAAAATGGGTCAGCTTGCTCAAGAATACATTAGAGAAAAATTGAAAGTATATTTACCTGAGTGGGATTTTTATAGAAAATCTATACCAGGAATAAGTCAAAATGAGGGTAGAACACTAACCAAATTTGATATAGTGGGAATACCACCTCATGATCGACCACCTTACTGGGGTATTGAAGTATCATTTCAATTTACTACTAACAGTGTTGTAGAAAGGAAAGGAAAATTGGCTAGAGATAGACGAGAAATTTTAAACAGACAGCACCATAAGGTTGCTTATGTAGTTGATGGAGCGGGAAATTTTGACAGAAGTTCTTTTATACAAGACTTAATTGATTTTAGTGACTGTGTTGTTAACTTTAGTGAAAATGATCTTAAGCGTTTAGCTAAAACTATGGAGTATTCAATTAAAAATGAGCCACAAAAGTGAAAATTGTCTGCCACTAAAAATTATTGAAATACAGCCTTCTGCATTAGAAAATAATTATCAAACTATAGGCAAAAACTCTAATGTCTATTTTCTTCATCTTCCGACTATTAAACTATGTAAAATCAAAGAAATATCTAATCTTAAAGATTACTTAATTAGTTTTGCAAATGAATTAGATGATAAAAGTGTATTGTGTATATTGTCCAATGCAGAAATTGCCTGTCAAGTCATATCGTTTTTAGAAAAATCTACATATTTCAAGCTATGGGTTGCTATCAAAAGAAGTCAAGCATTAATGGATGAGAGCTATATGTTAGACAACCATGTATCTTTGACGATGTTTACTAAATACCGTTCACCTTTAAAGCATAATAAAACTTTAATTCAGTATTCTTATTGTCCCTCCTGTAATAAAACGACAAAAGATTATGGAGGTAAAAAACATTTATATAGTCCATTGGGAACATTAATGTCAGATGTGTGGAGGGACATAAGTTATTCTCATCAAAAAATACCTCAAGATATTCTTGAAAGAATAAAGGATCTTTTTGGGTTAGAACCATATCAATTTGTGTACTATATAGATCTACAAAATTATTTTGCCACCATCGACAATAATCAAAAAATAAAACCTCTAGAAAATACAACTAATAATGTCATATACAAACAACCAAGTAATTTGATTAAAAGCAATCTACTAATTAATGATGATTGCTTAAATTATCTACGATTATTACCCAATAATTCAATAGATTTTGTTTTTGCCGATCCTCCTTACAATATCCAAAAAAAATATGATATATGGAATGATTGTCAGGATAATAATCAATACATAAAGTGGTGTATTGAATGGGTCAATGAACTGGCTAGAGTATTAAAGAATGGAAAAACTCTAGCACTCCTCAATATTCCTATATACTTGGCTAAATACTATGAATTTAGTCAAGGAGTTTTAGAATTTCAAAATTGGATAGTTTGGGAAAGTCTTAGTCTTCCTGTAAGACAAATAATGCCTGCACATTATGGTATTTTGTGCCTAGGCAAAGGTGAACCAGAAATTAAAAAAATTAGTAATGAAAGTATTTATGATTATAATTTTTCTTTAAAAGAATGGTATTGTATTAGAGAGCAATGTATCAAAAAAAGAAATAAAGATAAAACAGTAGATAGAGAACCGTTAACTAATATATGGTGGGACATTCATAGACTAAAGCATAATTCAAAACGTGTAGATCACCCATGTCAACTACCTCCAACACTAATGAAACGTATTCTCACTATATTTACCGAGGAAAATGATTTAGTATTAGACCCCTTTAATGGCTCTGGTACAACTACTCTTGTTGCCTCTATCATGAACAGACGATACATTGGCATTGAAATTTCTGAGCAGTATCATTCTTTAGCTGAACAAAGACATACAGAGTTAGAAAATGGTGTTGATCCATTTGCTAAAAGAGATATTATTCCTAAGGCTAAAAATAGTAGAGTTAATCGCATTAAAAAACAAAAATATGATGTTTCTAAAAAAACTTTACAGCTAGAAGTGAGAGATATAGCGGTAAAAATAGGACGAAAACCAACCAGAGAAGATATAGAAAAGTACAGCCAATATCCTTTCAGATACTTTGACGAATATTTTGCTGATTGGGGAGAAGTTTGTGGTGCTGTCGGTGATAAGGGTATGCAAGAAAACAAGGACATAGATAACTACCCAAACTTTAAGCAGCTTGAGCTACCATTTGAGTGATTCTTAATAATGTTGACTTATTTCTCACAGGATCGCTTAGTCAAAATTAAACCCCCTAACCGGCGAAAATTAACGGCAAGCGATCGAAAAACTGGGAAAATATTCAATTGGTTTCTGACTCAACTCTTGATGTCCACAAAATTCTTTGACCTTGTCACAAGTAAAGGTTTTTCTTTTTTCGACGGGAATCTCTTGGAAAAGTTTTTCGGTCACTCGATTGATTTCACTTGCGGTTTTATACCAATTTTCAGTAGATAGCATCCGAGGGAACCTTGATTCCTTCTTAATTCTCGCTTTGGTCGTGCTTTGATGACATCCCAGCTGCCATTTGCCATTGAGATAAATTTCCCTCTTGACCAAGTTGATAGAGCAAGTTTCTTTGTTCTATGTTAAGATGTTGGCGGCTTCGTTTTTGGGTCTGATTTGTTGTTGTATTGATCAGACAGTACCTGATGATCCTTTGTCTGTCAACTCTTAAGGAGTCGTGCGTTTCATTTTTGAATTGGCAATATTAAGAGGGATAAAAATTATGGTTAATTATCTCAGTCAAGAAGAGAAATTACTAGCAGCCGAAGAAGAAAAGTATCTAGAGGAAGAAGATGATGTGGATTTTCCTCCTGTAGATATTATTGCTTACAATGAGCAGCGATCCTGCTCTGATCTAGTTAGAATGTATCAAAAAAAACAATTGGTTATCGATCCAGATTTTCAAAGAGATGTGGTGTGGAGTGAGGCACAACAAACTCGTTTTATTGATAGTTTAATGAAACAGTTACCGATTCCTAGTATGTGTATTAGTCTTGACTATAAGACAGATAAACGCTATATCATCGATGGATTACAACGAATTAGTACCATCGTCAAATTTTTAACTACTGAAGATTGGAGGCTATCAAAATTACCCGATGTAGATTCGTCTATTTCTGGAAGAACAGTTGAGGAAATAAAAACTCAGCATGAAGAATTATATGAACGCGTAGAAAATATGACTATTCCCATCACGGTGATTCGCTATGACTCCAGCAAAAAAGCTCATAATAATTATATTTTTACCATTTTCCATCGCTTAAATACTGGTGGAGTAAAACTCAATAATCAGGAGATCAGAAATTGTATCTATAATGGCGAGTTTAATAGTTTTTTAAAAAAATGCGCTCAATATGAAAACTGGCTTTTGCTGATGGATCGAAAGCAGCAAAAAGCATCTCGATTTGAAGATGAAGAATTAGTGCTTCGTTTCTTTGCTTTTTATGATGAATACCAGAACTACAAGGGGAAATTGACCAGATTTTTAAATGATTATATGTATAAACATAGATTTGCTCACGCAGATTTTATTCAAGATAAAGATGAATTATTTAAGCAAACTGTTGACTTGATTTATGATAGAATCTTCAAAGAGGAACCTCTCAAAACCAGTAAAGTTATTGCTGAGGGAGTTCTGTTAGGAGTTGCCAAAAATTTAGATACTTTAGTCAATCTCTCCAATGGTGAATTACAAGACAAGTATTCTAGATTAATAAAATCTGAACCATTTTTGACTAAAAATTTAGCTAGTGGTATTTATCAAAAAGATAAGGCTTTAGAGAGAATTAATACATCTATCAAAATTTTTTCATCTACTGGTAATGATTACTAAAGATTATTTACTCAAGACGTTAAACTGGCTTGATCAACTCTATAATGACCCTACAGCTGATAATCAAAAAACTTCTTCTTATTCCAAACTAGCTCTTATAGAATTATGTGGCTGGATCGAGGAAACTATGGATGATATAGTTTTAAGATGTGCTAAACGATGCTTAAAGTCCGAAGCTAACAAAAAATTCATCGATAAGACTATTAGTGGTACTCATAGTTTTGAATATGAACCTTTTAGAAAAATGTTGATGATGGTTATTGGTTTAGCAACATTAGAAAAAATCGAAGAAAAGTTAGAAAACACTGGTAAAATCAGTGCTTTAAAAGGTTATCTTGGTAATCTAAAAAAGAGTCGCGATACAGCGGCTCATAGTCATACTACAGGTACTTTGAGAACCTATGACGCTCCTTCTAAAACTCAACATGATTTTGATAGAATATATGCTTTGTTAACAGAGTTAGATGCAGAATTGCAACGTCATAAATGTTGACTTATTTCTCGTACAATCGCTTTTAGCGCACCTTCGACAAAGACAATCAGTCCAAATTAAACCCCCTAACCGGCGAAAATTAACTGCAAGCGATCGAAAAACTGGGAAAATATTCAATTGATTCAATGTCATCTTTTTTAACTATCCTGCCCATGAATAATCAGGTCATCCGTACTGATAAAGCTCCGGCCCCTGTGGGTCCTTATAATCAAGCGATCGCCGCTCCTGGTCCTTTTCTCTTTGTTGCGGGACAAATTCCCCTAGATCCCGTCACGGGTGAAATCGTCTCCGGGGAAATTAGCACCCAAACCGAACAAGTTATGGCCAATCTAGAGGGCATTTTAACCGCTGCGGGGGCTAATTGGTCAAATGTGGTGAAAACTACCGTCTTTCTCTCGGATTTAGCCAATTTCGGGGCGATGAATCAAGTTTATGCCCGTTATTTCCCCCCGGAAACTGCCCCGGCCCGGGCCTGTGTGGAGGTGGCCCGTCTTCCCAAAGATGTGCTAGTGGAAATAGAATGTATTGCCGCTTTAGCCTAAAAATTAAGGTGGGCAATGCCCACCCTAACCTAATCTCTCTCTAGACCACCAAAGCCTCTAGAATCGTCTTATTGTAGATAATTCGCCCTACAGTAGTACGCACATACTGAGAAATTATCTCACCATCCTTCTCGCGGGTTTTGCGCTCCCGATAATATTTCCAGATGCTGCCATCGGGGAGAGTTTCCGTTTCCAGGACTTCCTCATCGGGTTTATTGGTTTTCACCTTTTCTCCGACCGGTAAACGCAACCACACAGAAGCGTGCAGATCCACCAATCCCTGATCGAAAGAGCGAATAGCGTCATCCATGCTGGCGAAATAACGACCTCCACCCTTTTGGGCCTTGGGATTTTCGGCCGTGAGATAATAACAACCCAAAACCATATCCTGAGAAGGGGCAACAATCGGGCGACCGGTCGCCGGTGAGAGAATATTATGACAGGCCAACATCAACAAGCGCGCTTCCGATTGTGCTTCCAGGGAGAGGGGAATATGTACGGCCATTTGGTCCCCGTCAAAGTCAGCGTTAAAAGCGGGACAGACGAGGGGATGTAACTGAATCGCCCGGCCCTCCACTAAGATCGGTTCAAACGCTTGAATGCCCAAACGGTGCAGGGTAGGGGCGCGGTTTAACATCACCGGGTGTCCCGTGATTACTTCATCCAAGACGTGCCAAACATTGGCATCCCCCCGTTGGATCATTTTCTTGGCTGCCTTGATATTATTGACGATGCCTAATTTAATTAAACGATGGATAACGAAGGGTTGGAACAATTCGATCGCCATTTCCCGGGGTAAACCGCATTGATAGATCTTCAACTTCGGACCGACAACGATAACCGAACGTCCCGAATAGTCAACCCGTTTACCGAGGAGATTTTGACGGAAACGCCCCTGTTTACCCTCGATAATATCCGATAAAGACTTCAGGGCGCGATTATTGGCCCCCACCACCGTGCGACCGCGACGACCGTTATCAATTAAAGCATCGACGGCCTCCTGTAACATCCGTTTTTCGTTGCGGACGATAATTTCCGGGGCGAGAATTTCTTGCAGACGGGATAAACGGTTATTGCGGTTAATCACCCGACGGTAGAGATCGTTCAGGTCAGAGGTGGCAAAACGGCCGCCGTCCAACTGCACCATCGGGCGTAAATCGGGGGGAATCACGGGAATTACGCTTAAAACCATCCATTCTGCCTGAGAACCCGTGGCGATAAAGTTATCGATTACCCGGAGACGTTTAATTAATTTTGCCCGTTTTTGCCCTTTACTTTCGACAATTTCCGTCCGCAGTCTTTCCGCTTCTTCTTCCAGGTTAATTTCCTGTAAGAGTCTTTGGATAGCCTCGGCCCCGATCCCCACTTCAATACCGACTAATTCCGAATCCTCCGCGTAGATTTCTTCTTCGATCTCTAACCATTGATCTTCGCTGAGGAGTTGTTTATAACTAAGATTGCCCGCGTTACCCGGATCGAGAACCACATAGGCATTAAAATAGACGATCTGCTCCACGTCCCGCAGGGGCATATCGAGCAGGATACTGAGATAACTGGGAATACCTTTGAGATACCAAACGTGGGTGACGGGGGCGGCTAATTTGATAAAACCCATGCGATGACGACGTACCCGCGACTCGGTGACTTCCACCCCGCAACGTTCACAGACAATTCCCCGGTGACGGACGCGTTTGTATTTACCGCACCAACATTCCCAGTCTTTGGAGGGGCCAAAAATTTTCTCGCAGAATAACCCATCCATTTCCGGTTTAAGAGTCCGATAGTTGATCGTTTCTGGTTTGGTTACTTCTCCGACGACTTGACCGTTAGGTAGGGTTCTTTCTCCCCATTGCCGAATTCTCTCGGGGGACGCTAAACCGATTTTGACGTAATCAAATCTTTGATCTGTTGGAGTCTTCATTCTGAATTTTTTACTATGGGTAATGATTCTGGGATAAGCGATCGCTCTCGCGTTCTCGATGCCCCGATGACAACTATTAGGCAGAAACGACGGTTAACTCAGTCACTTTTTCTTGGGGTCAAACTGGCCCGATCGAGTCCGGGACATTACATTATACAATTTTTCTAGTTCGATCGACCATTAAGTGATATTTTCCCAGATGGTGATGCTGCCGTCGGCCGCGGCCGCCGCTAGGTGACAATAATCGGGGCTGAGAACTAAACTGGAGATCGGCGATGATCGCTCATTGGTGGCGCTGAGAGTTGCGATCGCCTGTTGAGAATTGGCTAACCAGATTTTAATCTCTCCGTCGGTTCCCCCGGTAAATAACCACTGACCCTCCTCTGCAAATACCAAGCTTGTCACCTGACCATTATGGGCATTAATCACCCGAATTGGCGCAAAATGACCGCTTTTCTCCGGGTCGTATTGCCAGATTTTCACCGTCCCATCCACACAACCGGCGGCAATAATCTGACTATCAGCAGCGATCGCCAGACTCTGCACCGAAGAAACGTTACCAGATAGGACGGCGATTTTTGCTCCCGATCCCAATTGCCAGAGGGTGACAGTGCCATCACCCCCAGCTGCGGCGATAAAATCTTGATTAGGAGCCACTGCTAGGGCATAAATTGCCCCCAGACTGTCATAGGAGCTAAATTCTTCGTTTTCCTGCTCTAAATTCCACTGTTTTAGGGTTTGATCGTAACTACCACTAACCAAAAAATGCCAACGGGGGGCAAAATCTAGGCCGTGAATCGAACCGAGATGACCGAGGAAAATTTGATTTAATTCCAGATTACTGCCATCGCTGGCTAAAGTCCATAATTTAACGGTTTGATCGAATCCCCCCGTCGCTAGATGATAATCGCCGTTTCCGGTGACTGCTAGGGCTAAAATGCCCTGATCATGAGCTTCCACCGTATTAATCAGGGTTCCTCTCGCAAAATCCCAGATTTTTAGGGTACGATCCCAACTAACGCTAATTAAAAACCTTTGATTTTCGGTAATTGCGATCGCTGTAATCATTTCCCGATGGGCGCTCAGACGGCGATAATAGTGCCAATGGGGGACAGGGGGGGAAGTGGGAGTTAAATTAAGGGCAGGTAGGGTGATTTGTGGCTCATTTTCCGCTTTTATGGCGTTAATATCTGCTGATTCTTCCTTAAGCGGCAAAATCTCTCTTTGTAAGCGACTGTAGGATTTTTCCAGATGTTCGATGCGTTCCAGCAGCCCGTTACGGTTGATATATTGAATAATTTGATTGTAGGACTGTTCGAGGGTGAGAATATTCTCCTCTAATTCTGCGATCTCGCGTAGCGAGCGCGTTGCGACCGCACGGGCGTTATCGCTGGCCACCGCGGGACTGAGGGACTGTATTTGTGCTGATAAAGCTTCTTTTTCTTCTTCCCACTGATCCTGTAAATGACCGGTCATTTCAGTTAAGCGTTGACGTTGCAGGGTTCTTTCTCGGAGACGATTGAGAATATTCAACCCGAAAGTCACTACTAGGAGGAACAAAGGCAAAAACCCCGCACCCATGGCTATAAGGGTAAGCAGGGTTAATCCTAGGGCGATATATTCCGCTAATTCTAGCCCATGGAGGCGATGGTCGGTCATTTTGCAGTTACCGGTAAAGGGATTTTGATCATCTCCTGATTTCAGACTCATGGTAACGCTAATTGCCGCCTTGGGATTGACTAAAATTAATTTTTAAGCAGGAGTTAAGACTTTTTTCTTAGTTTCTATCGGTGCGGTTAAAGCGGATTCTAAATCGGCCTTCCCTAGTCTTGCTTCCAAAATTTTCAGCACTTCCCGTCCAAAATCATCGGGATTTTGTCGCCATGCTTGCAGACAAACTTCGCCAAAGAATGACCCCAAAGGTTCGGGATTCCAGAGCAGTTTTTTGGCTGTCCAGGGCATTAAACTCATGGGATCATAGTCGGGTTTAATAATTTCTTTTTTGAAGGCGTATTCTTCTAGATGGGTGTGGGGTTGTAGTCCGATAAAAAAGATGGCTGGTTCCACTTTATCGACTCCAAAAATATTTTCTAATTCCCGATGATAGGTGATAGTTTGACGAATAGTTTCTAGGGTTTCATCAATAACATTAAAAGAATAATTTACCGAAACCAGATCATTAAAACCCGCCGCTTTTAAGTCTCGACAATTTTGCAGAACTGTCCGTAAATTATAGCCCATACGCATTTTTCGGACTAATTCCTGAGAACCACTGGTGATGCCGATTTCAAAGTAGTTCATGCCTGTTTTTACCATTAAATCGCACAGTTTTGGGGTAAGATTATCGGCGCGAATATAGGCAGCCCAATGGATATCTTTCATCCCATCGGCGAGGATTTTTTCTAATAGTTCTTCTACATCGTTGATAAATTTTCTGGTGGGGATAAATTGGGCATCGGTAAACCAGAAATTGCGAATGCCGCGGTCGTATAATTGGCGCATTTCCTTGACTACTTCATCGGCGGGATTAATGCGTACTTGTTTCCCTTCGACGACGGTATAGATGCAGTAGCAGCAGTTATGGGGACAGCCGCGCTTGGTTTGTACCCCGATATAAAAGTCGTTTTCTTGGAAATAGTAGGAAAATTCCGGCCAAATACCGGCGATGTAGTCGTAGTTACAAGCGGATTTTTCTAAGGGGGTGGGGGATTCGTGGATTAAACGCGGCCGGGGTGTGGTTTCTCCGACGACATAACAACGTTCATCGCTAAAGTCCCGGCCGGAGAGGAATTTTTCTAGCAGGGTTTCCCCTTCTCCCACTGATACAATTGTTCCTGTGGGCAGTTTGGTTTTTAGTTGTTCGTAGAAAACACTGACGGCACCACCCCCGACGATAACTCGCGCTTCGGGATGGTATTTTCTGGCCCGCTGCAACCCTCGGCGAATTAGTCCCTGATTCCGCCATAATTCCCCGTAGTAGGCTGTTGTCACCTTTAAACCCCCTAAAGCACCTCGCAGCTTGATTAGGGGGTTTTTAGCGTAGTAAAATTCAAAGGCGTTTTGTAGGGGATTACCACCGCGACCACCGACGGGGGCATATATTTGAATATCCCGCCAGGAGAATACTAGCAGGGTGGGCTGAAATTCGTCAACACAGCGATCGAGTGCCTGGTTAAAGTCTAAGGGGGGGACGGTGCCAAGGTCAAAAATCCTTTGTTCGATGTCGGGGAAGAGTTTATGAACGTGGTCGGAAAGGTAAACGACACCGATGGGGAAAATGGGGTTACAGGGGAGTCTAACGTAGAGGATGCGTTGTGCTTGCGGTTGAGTCATGAGATTTCTGAATGGGACGGGGACGCATTCTGAGTAATCTTAATATAACTTAACTTTGCTGGGCTTGTCTGGGAGAGGTTAAACTTTAATTCCTAGTACCTGTGTATGGGTTCCCCGTGCTTGGGTGACACCGATGGTTCTTTCGGAAGCTTCAATCATCGGCCGACGCAAACTAACAACAATAAATTGCGCTTGTTGTGCTTGTTTTTGAATCATTTTGGCCAATTTCTCCACATTTGCCCCATCTAAAAACATATCCACTTCATCAAAGGCATAAAAGGGAGAAGGACGATATCTTTGTAGGGAAAAAATAAAGCTTAAAGCGGTTAAAGATTTTTCACCTCCAGACATGGAACTTAATCGCTGTACGGGTTTTCCTTTCGGATGTGCCACCAGATTTAAGCCACCATTAAAGGGATCATTTTCGTCTTCTAGTTGTAAGTAACCGTCGCCATCGGACAGGGTAGCAAATATACTCTTAAAGTTTTCGTTAACGGCAGTAAATGCTTCCTGAAAAGCATTAAATCTGAGGGTGGTAAAGTTTTCTATGCGTAAAAGTAGTTCGGTTCTTTCTCCCTCTAGAGTTTGCAGTTTTTCTGATAGTTCATCTAATCTCTCTTTAGTTTTTTGGTGTTCTTCTAAAGCTAACATATTCACAGGTTCTAAAGCTGCTAATTTCTTTTGTAACTGCCGAATATCGCTTTGAATTTTCTCGAAATCTCGCTCACTTTCGGGAATTTCGGGCAAGGGATTGGGTAAGTCGCTTTCTAGTTGACTAATTTCTGTCTGTAAAGTGGTTAGTAATGCTCGTCTTTCCTCTTGATTGTTCACTAACTTCTCCGATTGCCAGATAGTCTGTTGTTGTTGGTTTTGTTGTTGTCGCAAAACTGTCTCTAATTGGTCTCTTTTTTGCTTGGTTTCCCCTAGTTGTTGCGATAATTGCTGTAAAGCTTGATTGATTTCTAAAATATGGTGATCAAGTTTTTCTATCTCCAGATTACCGATATTTCTCTGATTAACTGCATCGGTAATTATTTTCTCAATCTCAATAATTCTATCCGCAGACTCTTGACTTTTTTCCTCTAGTCTGATTTGTTGACTTTGTAAATCTTTTAACTGTTCGCGGACTGTAGCGAGGTGATTTTCTTGGGTTTGTAACTCTAATTCTTGAGCGCGAATTATTCCCTGTACCTGTTGCCATTCGCTATGGGTATGATTGGCCTCTAAAGCAGTTAATTTCTCCTGTTCTTGCTGTAAAGATAACTCTAACTCAGGAATTTCTCTGGTTAATACCTCTAACCGTTGACGAGAAATAGTAATTTCCTCTTGCTGTCCCGATAATTGACGGGCTAAATCCTCTTTTTCTGTGGTTAAACGTTGTAAATCCTTGCTTAATTGTTGTAGAGATAATTGATTTTCCCGATGACTTTGACGGGTTTCGGTTAACTGTTGGGTTAACTGACTGATAAGATTATTAACTTGAGTAATTTTTTCTTCGTTGCGGGTAAGAATGCGATCGATTTCTGCTAATCTTTCCCGTAGAGATTCCGCTTCACTAGACTCCTTCGGAGAAATTTTACCAAAACGCAGCCCTGATCGCGTCGGTTGGCTGCCTCCAGTCATAGCGCCAGTCATCTCTAATAACTCGCCATCCAAAGTAACGATGCGATATTGATTGATATAATAACGGGCAGAATCTATATCCTCGAAAACCACGGTACTGCCAAAAATATAGTTAAAAACCTCCCGATACTGGGGTTGAAACTTAACCAAATTCACCGCTAAATCCAGATAACCCCGCGCATGACGCAGAGAGGAAATATCCTGGGGACGGGGAGGACGAATTTTATTCAGGGGTAAAAAAGTGGCCCTACCGATGCGACGCTGTTTTAGTAAGGCAATTCCGGCAGCCGCAACGCTATCATCTTGGACGACTACATGACCTAAACGACCTCCGGCGGCGATTTCCAGAGCAATTTGATAACGTTCTTCTACTTCGCCCAATTGTGCCACTAATCCGCAGATTCCGGGCAAATCTGACTGTAATAATATTTGAGTGGCATAGGTTCCCTGGGCCTCCTGTTGCGCTTGCTTGGTCGCTTCCAGTTTATCTAATTCCCTCTGTTTGTCCCGTTGTTCTTTTAGCAGACGTTTTTGGGTGTCCTGACTGATAACGCGATTTTGTTCGGCAATGGTGAGTTTTTGGGCTAAATTTTGGATATAGGGTTCCGCTTGATTAATTTTTTGTAATATTTCTTGACTTTCTTCTGTTTTTGTGCTAATAACTTGCTCTAATTCTTGCAGACGTTGACCAGCTTCTACTATATTAGTTTGCAATCGATCGCATCTTTCGGTCAATTGGGCTCGTTGGCTACGGTAGGGGTTTAATTGTTCCTGAAGACGGGTAATATTGCGGGAAAGGTCACTTTGTTCTTTTACCCAAGCTTCTGACGCTTCCGCGAGACTACTTGCTTGCAGACGATGGTTTTCTAGGGTTTCCCTTGCGGTTTGAGTTGTCCGTAGGAGATTGGGTAAAATTGCAGTTTCTAAACGGCTTTTTTCAGCAGTAATCTGGTTTAATTCGCGATTATAGCGATTAATTTCCTCTAAAAGTCTGGTTTTCTGTGCATGAGATTCTTTTTCGAGGTTTTCTAACTCTTTTTGTCGTTGTTGCTGTTGTTGTCGTTTGGCCTGTTGACTCGCTAATCGGGAAGTCAGGGACAGGTGTTCATCTTCCCCAAAAGCTTTAACCTGTTGATTGAGTTTCTCTAATTCTTGACTATTTTGGGCGATTTGTTCGGATAAATTGGCGATAGTCTCCGTTAAAACCTGTTTTTCCCTTTCCCCAGCTTGAATTTGTCCTTGTACTTGCTGGCAGCGCTGCTGGAGATTTTGCCAATGGAGGACAATTTCCCATTGTTGCTTTTCTTGGACTTGGGCCTTGAGTTTTTGGTATTTTTCGGCTTTAATGCGATCGAGTGCTAATTTCTCCAGAGATTTTTGCAATTCTGTGGCAATAATTTGGCAGCGTTCTTCCCTTTCTTTAACCGAATCGATATTCTCCTTAGTTTTCTCAATTTTGCGGTCAAATTCGGCTACTCCTGCCAATTCGTCGATAATTTCCCGTCTTTCCTTGGCATTCATGCTGATAATTCGGGTTACGTCTCCCTGTAACACCACGTTGTACCCTTCGGGATAGATGCGTAAACGGTTTAATTGGTCGTGAAGTTCGCTAACCGTACAGGTTTCCCCATTGATATAGTAGGTAGAAGTATAGCTGCCCCCCTTAGCCACTTTTAAGCGCCGGGAAACCGTCCAATCCCTATCGGTTGCGTCGGGAATATCGGCAATATCAAAAGTCACCGAAACACTCGCTTCTGAGCTATGACGTTGACTGTTATAGCTATGATTGACTAAATCCGGTAATCTTTCGGCCCGCATTCCCTTGGAAGTAGCTAATCCCAAGCAAAATAGCAATGCGTCAAGGATATTCGACTTTCCCGAACCATTTGGACCAGAAACCACCGTAAACCCCGGTAAAAAGGGTATAGGAGTCGTTCCCCCGAAGGATTTGAAGTGTGAGAGTTCGACCTTTTTGATGTAAACCATGGCAATAAGCAAAAAGTAGGCAAGCTATCAGCTGTCAGCTGGAATCGATAAGGGATAAATCCGGTTTATCCTTGACAATATCCTCAGACTTGACCGGAGATGAGTTTGATTAGTTGCGTAGTTGGAAAATTTTATCAAGATACCCTTATAGAAAAATATAGCTGATAGCCCCCTTAGATGGCTTGAATCCATTCCTTGACTTGGTACTCTGTCCAGATGCCATTTTGCCAGTAGGGATCCGCTTCGATTAATTCTCGCACTTCTGACTCACTGGCTGCCTGATAAATTGCGAAAACTTGGCTTAAATCTGCCGTTGGTCCGATAGTAACGAGAATTCCCCGTTCTTTCTGTTGATTTAATCCCTCTAGATGCGCTTGACGATAGGGTGCGCGTTTTTCCAGCACGTTTTCACAATAACTACCCCAGACAACAAATTTCGGCATATTTGACCTGTACTCTCTTGATCTGTTGCTATTTTACGATCGAATCGTCAATCAGACTCAATCGATATAGTGCGATACCGAAGGCACTGCATAGCAGATCACCGATCTTGTCGGGTGGGTTATTAACGCAGCTAAAATTAAAGCTTATAGGATAACAACTTCTCGGCTAAAACTGATAAATTTAAACTATTTAAAATACGGGTTTTTATCGGTCGTTTTTCATCCCAAAATATTAAGGATGAATAAAATTCTCTGCCTAGGGAAGAATTGAGAAGCTGTAAGGTTTTTTGAGCGGTATCTAAATCATCGAAGCTTAGGAAGTAAACGGTATCATCGAAAATAACGGGTTGATTTTGATATGGTAATATAAGGTTAAAATTCAGTTTTTTATAAAGTCCAGAAATGGCAATTTTAAAAGGTGAGAAGCTGTAAGAACCCACGCCAAATATGCAAAAGTCTGGCTGATTTTGATAAATTTTGCTCTTTCTGTCTAGAAAATAATTTTTATGATCAACTAAATATTGCCAAGTTTTTGGTGCTATATCGCGTATATTTTCTGTAGATTCACCGATAAACTTCTGAGTTACTAAAATGTATTTATTGATAACCTTTAGGCGATTTTGTGCCACATCTGAACCTTTCAGGAGAGGATAAAGATAGGTAGGTTCAAGATCAACGACTTCCTTTAAACCATTGAGAAAAATTCCATTAACTAACTGCAATTCCATGACTTTTGAGCAATCATGTTTAATTCCTGAACGCCATTTTTCCTGAGGATGCCGATCATATAAATATTTTAATCTAGTAAAAGCATTTAAATCTCTGACTAGGATATTATTTTGATAACCAATGCGCTGAAATTCCCCTTCTTCAAAACTATTGAAAACATCACAAAAATAATTTTCTGAATGAGAATCAAATTGACAAAACAGGAGACAAGCATCTACATTAGCTTGAAAATATTTTTGAGTGTTGATCGGATAAATTGCCGAGTAAACGAGATGAATTTTGTGAGTATAGATATAGTTTAAAATTTTTCTAGATACAGTTGTTTTACAGATAATTGCCAGATAAGCTGAACGTCGATCAAGACATTCGATCAGCTTAATTAACATCCACTCTGAAATATCAAAATTACTTTTTCCCGTCATAGCATCTAAACCCTGATAGCCTTGAAAGTTGCTTTTTTGAGGTAAATTTTTCCCGTTAATAAGTCCTTGTTTTGAGTTGGTTATCCAAGGCAGATTCCCCAAGAATAAAATATTTTCTGACCATAATTGAGTCAGGGAATACCAGTCACAATCAAAAAAATTCTTCTGTTCAACTTGTATTCTTTGATCTTGGGATATTTGCGGATCTTGATTAATCTGAGTGATATAATTAGGATTAATTTCAAAGCCGAGGATTTTTTCAGTTTGTTTAAAGGTAAGTGCTGCCGCTTTTAAAAAGTTGCCTATACCACAAGTTGGCTCAATAATGACATCGGGGTTAACATGAATTTGCCATAATTTTTGACAAATCTTTTCGGTTAACTCCGGGGGAGTTTGAAAGTCTCCATATTCAATTTTAACCTGAGAAGCTTGCATGACTAATTCTCTCTATAAATGGCTATTAATCCTTCTTCTTGACCGGCAAGATCGATTACCCTAGCTTTTTTCACTTTGTGTTCTTTGTGCCTCCGTGGTTGCTCCCAAACCCTTCTGGGATAAAGATTTAACCAGACTAAACCAAGAGAGCCTATTTATTTTTGACTGCGAGCAAAAATTTCTTCAAACCAATTAATAGCTCGATTTCCTAAAGCTTCTAGGGAATATTTTTGCTCCACTACTGCACGACAAGAATATCGATCGATCCGGTCTAAATTTTTAATTCCCGTAACTAATCCCTCGATACTATCGGGTTCAACTAAAAAACCAGTTTTTCCATCTTCAATAATTTCTACCGGACCACCACGACCATAGGCAACTACGGGAACACCACAGGCCAAAGCTTCAATAGCTCCGTTACCAAAAGCCTCAACCCAGCGCGGGGTCATCAACAGGCCAAAACAGTCCCCTAGCTCTTTTTGTAGGCTCCTGGTGGGCAAAAACCCACGATAATCGACTAAATCGAAACTATAGTTATCCTGTAAATTTTGCCAGTAGAGAGGATCGGAAATATGACCGAAAACGCGTAAAGGTACGCCCAACTGTTGACAAGCGGCGATCGCATCTTCTAGAGCTTTTTCCGGGGCAATCCGTCCCACCCAGGCCAGAGAGGGGGAAGGATCGGCCCGAAACTGATACAAAGATACGTCTAAACCATTAGCCAAACAGCGATAGGGGGGAGATATTGAGAAAGTTTCTGCTTGGACGACGGTGTGAAAAGCGAGTAAATGGGGAAAACTGCGGTAGGTTTTTTGAATAATATGATCCATCGCCAAAGAAACGGAAGCCATGCTGACTAAATGGGCGACGGGAGTAGCAAAAAAAGGAGTGAGATAAAAAGGGAGCCAATCGTAGGCAAAATTAACAATTAAATCGTACTCATTTTGTACTTGTTGGGCGTAGTGCCACATATTGGCCAAAACGACATTTTCGGGCATTAAAATCGGGGCTTCCCTGCCTTGACTTTGGGCGGAAATCTGGGCATTTCCTGCTATAGTAATCAAGGGGATATCATGCAATTGCGAGGCTTCTGGAGCCACTACCCGCACCGCGTACCCTTGCTTATTCAGAGTGCGAGCGAGATTATAAATAGTTAGTTCTACGCCACCGCCGTCCCCCGATCCCAAAAATCCCACGGGGGTGGAGATAAATAACAGTTTTCGACTCAATTTTGCACCTCAGTTGGGTGTAGTTTCGGTGAAGGTCGGTGTGGTGTCGGTGAAGGAAGTATCCTGTACATCGTCATCTTCTGGTTCACCAGTAGTTTCTAGGGGAGCAATATCTAAACGGGGAGCTAATTGCAGATTTAACTGTCTAACTGCCCAGCGTGCTGTTTCTTGCACTTCCTCATCGGGATCATCGAGGGCATGACAAATTAATTGACTGATCTGAGACATGATATCGTAGAGTCTGGTTAAATCCCGAATGGCATTTTTCCGCACCTGGGGATTTTTATCCTGGAGAGAGATAGCCAAAGCTTGGTTCATCGGTCGCAGGGAGCGGGTGCAGATTTGAGCGAGAGCTTCTAGGGTTAAACTGCGTTCGTAGGAATCTCCATCCACCATGCTATCGACTAAAGGCTGCATTGCCCTAGAATCGGACACCTGTGCCAGCTTCCAAACCGCCCTTCTACGGGTACGGGGATCGTTATCGCGAAGACTTTCAATTAAACGCAAGATTAAATCTACGTTCGGGATGCGGGAGGTAGCTTGTACGAGCAAAGAAGGGTCGAAATCCTCGTCACCACTGCCATTAATGTCACTGTCAGTTTTGGTGTCTGCGCCGAAGGGATTGCCATTGCCCCTGGAAAAGTTGTCGAGTGGGTTTTTAGGATTGGCGTAAGTTGTCTTTTCGCGCCGTTTTGAGGCTTTGCCCTTGGGACGATATTGGAAGAAAAGCGATAGTAAAGCTGCCAATAAAGCGATGGATAACAGGGCCGAGCCAGCAATTAATGGTATTGGTGAAGCCGCATTTTCGGCGCCAGCGTTGGCAGCCCTGGTGGTTTGACCTAGATACTTCTTCGTATTAGCGATCGCATTTTGAGCAGAGGGGTCGTTCGGAAGTTGTGCCAGAGCTTGTTGAAATTTTTCCACGGCGAGTTGATAATTCTTTTGGCTTTTGGCCTCGTAACCAGCTTTCATCAACTGCTCGTAAGTGGCGAAAGTCTGGGTTTGCTCTAACCCAGGTGAAGTTTGAGCGTTAACCTTGGATAAAACCTGAAAATCATGACCCCAACTGCTCACACCGATAGCTAACAACAATAAAAAATTAGGTTTGATCATAGAATTTATGTAACTGCTTGGGGGTTGGTAAAAGTATGATAGCCTAAAAGCTATAGATGAGAGGCACTCAACTCCAGAGATGGGTCATAGACTAGGATGATTGGGAAAAGCCCCCGGTCAGCGTCAGGCCAATAGTGCCGCTGCTGGGATCGGAGATAGAGTCCACTGTTTAACGCTGAGGGATTATCTGTGAAAAACTGGCTCAATTAAGCTTGTACCGGAGTTTTGTGCCAGGTTCGGCCTTGAATAGTCGTGTGTAATTGCCAATTAGCTACGATTTCTGGATAATCGCCCCGATAGTGACCACCTCGGCTTTCTGCCCGTAATAAGGCACTTTCCAGAATTAAGTCGGCGATATCTAGAAGATTTAATGTCTCGATCGCTATTCTTATTTCTAACTGCACCGAGGGACACAAAAATAATTGTCCTTTGTCGGGGAGAAGATTCTGGAGAAATTGGCCTATCTTTAAGGAATGTAACTGTTGTTTCCACTGTTGCACCCGTAGGATAGCAATTTCTAACTCATTTTGAAATCGGCAAATTCCCGCATTTTCCCACATTAAAATCGGTAATTCTCTCCGTACTTTTTGCCAGTCTTCCTGTTCTTCCTGCCAGTTTTCCGCAATTTCTAAGGGTTTTTCGGGTCTTTCCCCCAGAAAGTTTTCTGGCTCCAGACCTATTGCAGCTAAACTTGCCGCAAAGACAATACATTCCAAGAGAGAATTACTAGCTAAACGATTAGCCCCGTGAACACCTGTACTAGCGGCTTCGCCGATCGCATACAAACCAGATAGAGAAGTGCGGGCGTTTAAATCTGTGGCCACTCCTCCCATCCAATAGTGAGCGGCGGGGGCGACCGGAATCACATCCTCAAGCACATTAATGCCCCATTTTTGACAGATGCGGATAATATTGGGGAAACGATAACGCAGACGCTCCGGTTCGATTGGTCTTAAATCTAGATATACTTTGGCATGGGCGGGATCGTCGGAGGTTTTCTGCAAATGGCTAAAAATCGCCCGACTCACCACATCCCGGGGGGCCAATTCTCCGGCCCGATGATAATCGAAGACAAAACGCCGCCCCTGGGCATCAATTAAATGCGCTCCTTCGCCGCGCACCGCTTCACTAATTAAAAACCGCGGTGCCCCCGGCACAGTCAAAGCGGTGGGGTGAAACTGAAAAAATTCCGGGTCGCGAATCACTGCCCCAGCACGCCAAGCGAGGGCGACTCCATCCCCCGTGCTAACGGCGGGATTAGTGGTTTGGGCATAGACTTGACCGCCGCCTCCCGTAGCCAGAATGACTGCTTGCGCTCGCAGCCAACAGAGATGATCTTGATGGAGTAAACAAATACCTTGACAGCGTTGCCCTTCCGGGTCAAGCCAGAGTTTCAGGGCGATCGCTTGGGGAATAATGGTAATATTGGGCCGCTCGGTCACTTTTTCCATCAGGGTACTGACGATCGCTCTCCCCGTGCGATCGGCTGCGTGCAGCACCCTGGCCTGGGAATGGGCAGCCTCAAGAGTGCGGGCTAAGTCGTCTCCAGCGCGATCAAAACTAACCCCTAACCGCAGCAAATCAGCGATCGCTTGGGGGGCCTTCTCGACTAAAAACTGCACAGCATAGCGATCGCATAAGCCCGCTCCAGCTTTCAGGGTATCTTCTAAATGGAAAACGGGGGAATCTGCCGGGGACGTGGCTGCCGCAATTCCTCCCTGCGCCCAATCACTAGCCCCAGTTTTTAAATCTTCTTTGGTAATTAAACCCACCTTTAAGTTAGGGGGTAAACACAGTGCGGCATACAATCCCGCCGCTCCCGATCCCACCACTAACACATCTTGATAACTCGGCAGTTGCGAGGAAACGACCATGTAGGAGTTAATTGATAAATTCTATTTATTCTAGCATTTCATTTCTCTATAGTTCTGGCAAAAATCGCCAGTCTTTCCCTTGGGGCAGTATGCCAGATTCTTTCTTTTGCCTCTTGCCTTCAGAAGCTGATCACTGAAAAAGGTGAGCGATCGCCCACCTAGAAATTTTTTTAAAACCGTAATTAACTGGATTTAGTAAACTCCGGGGTTAAAACGGTCATCACCCTCGATAAATTCTTTAGAAGGCTCAGTAACGGTAAATTTCTCCAGATTAGCCTGTAAACGCTCTTTTTGAGTGTCCGAGAGTCCGGGGATATTGAGGACATCTTCCACTTCTTCGTAGGGGGCGTTTTTGATGATTTTACCGGCTAAATTGGGATAGAACCCTCTCAAGTCCCGGAAATCGCGAATATCACTGTTATTGAGGTCGATTTTCGCCCCAAATTCTGTGGTTAGTTTGGCATCAGCCGCATTTAAGACCGCCACAGGATGAGAAGGAAGGGCGATCGAGGTGAGATTGAGAGCTTGAGCGGGAACTTTGCCCCAAAAACTCCCGATAATCAAGGCAATTACCGCCAGCAGACGAAAAAGATTCTTCATTGCAGTTGTGGTCTCCTAAAACCAAGGCAAATTAACGATCAGGACAAGAAATGAAGCCGTCAGCTTTCCGACTAGGCATAGGGTGGGGAATTGGGATTTGCCACCGCAGCCTAGCTATTAGCTGAACGCTGATAGCTAGTTAAAAAAGTTATATCATGCCATTAGACCAGATCATAACCTAGTTTGCCCCCCTAGGGGAAGGGTTTTGCGGTTTTGGGGTTTGATGACAAAGAACAAGTTGGTTAGGACAATCTAAATCGCTAAAACCCTTTTCTGGCAAGGATTTTCCTGCTGCCATCTGGCTGCTGCTACAGTTGAATTTCCCTATCTCCCTATCTCCCCACTCCCCCCATTTCCTCATTCCCCTATCCCCTAACCCAATTATTATAAATCCCTAAAATTATCGCTGACGAACAGCACTCCTATGGCATCATAGACTGTTGCTTGTCTTGAAATACATAATAAGGAAGACACAATCATGGCTCTCCAATTGGGTGATATCGTTCCAGATTTTACACAAGATTCTAGTGCAGGTCCGATTTCTTTTCACCAGTGGGTAGGAGATAGCTGGGTGGTGCTGTTCTCCCACCCGGCTGATTATACCCCCGTTTGTACCACGGAATTAGGTACGGTGGCTAGTCTTAAGTCAGAATTTGAGCGACGTAATGTGAAAGTGATCGCTTTGAGTGTGGATAGTGCCGAATCCCATCGGGGTTGGATTAATGACATCAACGAAACTCAAAACACTACCGTTAACTATCCGATTATCGCCGATGGCGATCGCAAAGTGTCGGATCTCTACGGCATGATTCACCCTAATTCCCTCAATAATCTCACGGTACGTTCGGTGTTTATCATCGATCCCAACAAAAAATTACGTTTAACCATTACCTATCCTGCCAGCACGGGACGCAATTTTAACGAGATCCTGCGGGTAATTGACTCCCTGCAGCTCACGGATAACTATCAAGTGGCTACCCCGGCTAACTGGACCGACGGTGGCGATTGTGTGGTGGTTCCCTCTATTCCCACTGAAGAAGCTCGCAGCAAATTCCCCAAAGGGGTTGAAGAAATCAAACCCTATCTACGCATGACTCCCCAACCTAATAAGTAATTAGTGACCGGTAATCGGTGAACCAGATCCTGGAAAACTGACAATCCGAAAACCAAGAAATCGTCAGGGAGGGTTAGCCATCCGTTTTAACGGATGCTACCCCTGGCAACAGGGGATTTATCTCCCTATATCATTTATTGGTTTGATTGTCAATATATTTTTTCATAGTTTCCCTAGATGTGTTACCGGCAGTAGTGCCGAAAAGCAATTTCTTGGCTGGGTTAAAGACAATTCATCGACATATATCTTAACTATAAGTTAAACTAATATTTAACAAAAATCGGCTTAAGACGAAAAAAACGATTAGCATTATAGCTCCAAATGCTTAGTAGTGGCTAGTTTGACTAGATTGTAGAGGGATGAAATTATCTAGAGATCGAGCAAGTATCCTCAAGAATTCCGGGTTAGATCTATAAGTAAATTTTATTTTAAGTTTATTTAAGACTGTCATTACTAATGCAAGGCTGAGTCAGGCAGATTTTCCCGTAGTATCAAAAATGAAACTCGCTCGTATCGTTTACTTTGACGACGAGCGAGAGGCAATTGTAGAGACTGTCGCTTTCACTAGCATTTAATTAAGAGGAACAACCGATGCCAACTTATAAAGTCACCCTGAAAAATGAATCTGAAGGACTTAATGCTACAATTGAGGTTCCCGATGATGAGTACATTCTCGATATAGCTGAAGAAGCAGGACTGGACTTACCCTATTCCTGCCGTGCGGGAGCTTGCTCCACCTGTGCAGGTAAAATTGAATCTGGTACTGTCGATCAATCCGATCAATCCTTCTTAGATGACGATCAAATTGAAGCGGGTTATGTCCTCACCTGCGTCGCCTATCCCACCTCTGACTGTGTGATCCTCACCCACAAGGAAGAAGACGCTTTGAAGTAATCTTCAAGATTATCAGAAAATTCCCGTTAAAGCCATGGCTTTAATGGGAGTTATTTTATGGCTCAAAAATTTTTTTCCCTAAACACTTGTGGGTTTTAGCTAAGGGTGCTATGATTGTTAATCGTGGAATTAATGGGTCGGTGCCCGAGTGGTTAATGGGGGCGGACTGTAAATCCGTTGGCTACGCCTACGCTGGTTCGAATCCGGCCCGGCCCACCACGATCAATGCCCGTGTAGCTCAGTGGTAGAGCACACCCTTGGTAAGGGTGAGGTCATGAGTTCAATCCTCATCACGGGCTTTCTCTTTCCTGCTCATTCTCAATCAACAATTGAAGGATGAGATTAAGTAAGTCTTCAGCACTATGGCGTTAACAGAAGTTATCCCCTAGCCCAATTAGGCATCGATCGCTTAAAATGGTCAAAATTAACTTATTTGTTGGCTCATGTCTCCCCTCGACAACATCGCTAAACTGTCTCACCTCACCCGCAGAGATGTTCAGAAAAATTGGTTTATCGCTACAGCAGCGGGAAACCCAATTCAACCCGTCACCCTCAATGAAAAACAATACATTATTTGGCCAGCCGGCAGACAAATTCAATATCTAACTCAAAAAATTATTGTCCCCGAACATTTAGCCGGTTATCCTTTAGCGGGAATGGAACTGAGATTAATCCTAACTTGGTGGGCGGAAGATGTCAAAATTTATGTTAATAATCAATTTATCCAAGCAGGAGATCTCTTTGATTCTTCCACGCGCATTTTACTTTCTAACTCGGTCTCTACTGGTCAAGAAATTCTTGTTACTCTGCGTTTAGTCAGTCCCAATCATGATATTGGTGGTTTGATGAAATCGCAGTTAATCTATGAATATAGCCAAGCGATCGATCCTAGTTTTGTTGCTGATGAATTGACCATTCTCCATAATTATCTACAAACTTTTTATCCTGAAAACTTAGCAATTTTTACCGCTACTCTCGATAATATTGACTGGGATAATGTCACCAACAAAGATAGATTTAATCAATCCCTAGAATCAATTCGTCAATCCCTACAACCCCTCGCTCAACCTCTCAAAGAACGCAGTTTTCATCTTCTCGGCCACGCACATTTAGATATGGCTTGGTTGTGGCCGTTGGCAGAAACTTGGCAAGTGGCAAAAAACACTTTTATCTCGGTTTTAAACCTGCAAAAAGATTTTCCTGTCCTCATATTTGGTCATTCTAGTCCCCTAATTTACGAATGGATAGAAAAACATCATCCTGACCTATTTCAAGCAATGCTAGAGGCATATAAAGGGCAATCTTGGGAACTTTTGGGCGGGATGTGGGTAGAACCAGAAGTCAATTTAATCTCTGGGGAATCCCTATTTCGACAACTACTTTATGGACAAAAATATTTTCAAGAAAAATTTGGACAAATCACTAAAACTGCTTGGCTGCCAGATACCTTTGGGTTTCCCTACCAATTGCCACAAATTCTTAAATCTTTTGGCATCAAATATTTTGTAACTGGGAAACTACATTGGAATGATACGACTAAATTTCCCCACGGTTTTTTCTGGTGGCAATCTCCCGATGGCAGTAAAATTCTTTCCCTAATGTCTCCTCCTAATGTTGCCGGAGTTATGGATACTAATCCAATTATTATGACCGATCATGCTCTCAATTGGGAACGGCAAACCGGCTTAAAAGATATTTTTTGGCTGCCCGGTGTTGGCGACCATGGCGGCGGTCCGACTCGTGATATGTTAGAGGTGGCCCAACGTTGGCAAAAATCTCCTTTTTTCCCCCAGTTAAAATTTAGCCAAGCAACAACTTATCTGGACAGTCTCGAGACAAGTAATCTCCCTATCTGGGATGATGAATTATATCTAGAATTCCATCGCGGTTGTTATACCACTCACTCTGATCAAAAAGCCTATAATCGTTACTGTGAAATCCTCTTGTATCAAGGAGAATTATGGTCTTCTCTGGCTAATATCTTACTAGATATTCACTATCCGAAAGTCGAGATAGAATCGGCATGGAAAAAGGTTTTATTAAATCAGTTTCATGATATGCTGCCGGGTACTTCGATTCCCGAAGTATTTAGGGATGCAAATCAGTTATGGCGGCAAGTTATCAGCACAGGTGAAGCAATTTTAGATCAAGCTTTACAGGTAATTGCCAATCAAATTAATTTACCTAATCCCCCCCATCCCCAAGCAAAACCTTTTCTAGTTTTTAATTCTCTTAACTGGGAAAGAACCCAGGTTATCTCTTTAGCTATAGAATCTGTAAATTGTTCAGTTTATGACTTGGATAATTGTCTCTGTCCTTCGCAATTATCCCACGACAATCAGCTATTATTTCTCGCTGAAAATATTCCTTCTGTGGGTTATAAGTTATTTTGGTTAGTTCCCAATCAGCCAGCAGCCGAGCAAAATTTAACTAACTGCCAATTTATTTTAGATAATGGACTGCTTAAAGTTACTATTAACTGGGAAACGGGAGATATAGATAGTATATTTGATATAATTAATCAAAAAGAAATCCTGCAAGCTGCTGGTAATCAATTACAGGCATTTAAAGATCAAGGACAATATTGGGACGCTTGGAATATCGATCCGAATTATCAACAATATCCCTTACCTAAAACAGTATTAAAATCGATCGAATGCTTAGAATGTGGTCCCTTGCGCTGGCAGATTCGCGTGATCAGAAATTTAGCTGATTCGGAATTTTGTCAAGATTATATCTTAGAAAAAGATGCTCCTATTCTCCAGATTAAAACTATTGTTAATTGGCAGCAAGAACATACTTTAGTAAAAACCGCTTTTCCTCTTACCCTAAACAGCGATTTTACCACCTATGAAATTGCCTGTGGTGCGATCGAGCGTGATCACGAACCAGAATCGCCAAAATGGGAAGTTTACGCCCATAAATGGGCGGATTTAACCGATACAGAAGCAAACTATGGGGTAAGTCTTTTAAATAATAATAAATATGGCTATGATGCTACTAACCAGCAACTGCGATTAACTCTGTTGAGAAGTCCCCGATGGCCAGATCCCGAGGCGGATCTGGGAAACCAAGAATTTACCTATGCAATATATCCCCATCAAGGTAACTGGAAAACGGCGAAAACTGTCCATCACGCTTGGCAGTTAAACTCACCTGTCAACGTTATTTTTATTAATAATTCTTCTCGATCAACCCAGTTGCCACCCGTGGCACAATGGTTAAAATTCTCGGCCGATAACTTAATTTTAATGAGTTTCAAACAAAGTGAAACAGCCTCTGGGGGTTGGGTAATGCGCGTCTATGAATGTCAGGGAGAAAACGCTGTTATCGATTGGCAAAATCAATTACAATTAACGGTAAAAGAATCGATCGACGGTTTAGAAAGAGCGATCGATTCTATGGAGCAAATTTCTCCTTGGCAGATAGCCACATGGTTATTAAAGAATTAATCTTCGTGATCTTCAAAAGGATCGCTTAATTCTGCTGCCGGCGGTCCAAAAGCGGTATAAAGAGCTAAAGCGGTAATCCCCACCAAAGCGGCAGCGATCGAAATCCCCAAAATTGTTGCAGTTTCCATAAAATAAAATTTGCTTAGATACAGTTTGTATCTTATCTTAACAAAATACAACCGATCTCGCAGCCGATAACGATCGCTAATCTGGCCGGTTGCATTGCTGTTATCTCATGCCCGATAATGCTGAAAGGATCGAGTAAATAGCGATCGAACCAAACTAGAAGAATTATTATGAAGAAACTCCTACAGGGACTAGAAAAGTTCCAGAGTGGTTATTTTGATGAACATCGGCAATTATTTGAGCAACTCTCCCACGGACAAAAACCGAGAATCCTGTTTATCACCTGTTCCGATTCCCGTATCGATCCTAACCTAATTACCCAAGCGGAGGTGGGGGAATTATTCGTAATTCGTAATGCGGGGAATATAATTCCTCCCTACGGAGCAACCAATGGTGGTGAAGGTGCATCTATAGAATATGCTATCAACGCTCTCGGCATCGAGCAAGTGATTATCTGCGGTCACTCCCATTGTGGAGCGATGAAAGGTTTGCTAAAATTGCAGAGTCTGGCCGAGGAAATGCCTTTAGTTTACAATTGGTTAAAACAAGCAGAAGCTACTCGACGTTTAGTTAAGGATAATTACAAAGAATTAGAAGGAGAAGAACTGATCGAGGTGACAGTAGCAGAAAATGTTCTCAATCAGTTAAGTAATTTGCAAAGCTATCCAATTATTCGTTCCCGATTACATCAGGGTAAATTATCCCTACACGGTTGGATTTTTCGGATTGAAACTGGCGAAATTTTAGCCTACGATCCCATCCTACACGATTTTGTCGCTCCCCATAGTAAAATTACCCATCCCGAAGCAGCAGACAATTTACCCTCTAGTCGTCATCTTCCCAATAGTCATCCCTTCAAGATTTCTGAGGATTATATCAGGACTCACGCGGAGGTAAAAAAAGCCACTCCTGCGGTTAATACTGTGGCCAAAAAGAATGGCTCCTCGACCCAAAAACCGGGCTATAATTATTTAGAACCCTCCCAAGCTGATCGCATTTATCGCGGTTCGAGAAGTTAATTAGGGATTACAGAAATTCTCTAGAGATGTGTCTATCAACGTCTCTAGAGTGGCAATTAAACGATAACTGCTATACTCCTCTATGGCTTCCCCAAAAGATTTTATTAGTCCCGTCAATTCCGAGCAAGAGTTAGTCTATCCTTTTCGGAACTATCTTAACTATCTGCACGCAAAATACTCTGATTTACAGACGGGTCATATCGCCGATTATATTCCGGAATTAGCCCTAGCAGCTCCAGAATGGTTTGGTATTTCTGTAATTAGCACTGATGGTCAGATTTTTGAGGTGGGAGACTGTCAGCAAACCTTTACAGTACAATCAATTTCTAAAGCTTTTGTCTTTGGATTAGCTCTAGAAGATCACGGAAGAGAATACGTTAATAGTAAAGTCGGGGTTGAACCCACCGGAGAAGCTTTTAACTCGATTATTCTCGATGAAAAAACCAATCGTCCCTATAATCCTATGGTTAATGCTGGTGCGATCGCTACCACGGATTTAATCACCGGACAGAATGCCACGGAAAGGCTAAAACGTATTTTAGAAATGTTTAAACGCTATACTGGCAGGGATCACGAGATTAATGTCCCCGTTTTTCTCTCGGAAAAATCCACCGGCAATCGCAATCGGGCCATGGCCTATCTAATGCTAAATTTTGGCATGGTCAGCGATAAAATTGAAGAAACCCTCGATCTTTACTGTCAACAATGCGCCATCCTCGTCCATGCTCACGATTTAGCCCTCATGGCTGCTACCTTGGCTAATGGAGGTGTCAACCCAATCACAGGAATACGAGCGATCGATGAACACTACGTTCAAGATGTGATCAGTGTTATGCTTACCTGTGGAATGTACGACGCTTCAGGAGAATGGGCCTATCGGGTAGGATTACCAGCAAAAAGCGGTGTCGGTGGCGGAATTACGGCAGTAGTTCCCCATCAGTTGGGAATTGGGACTTTTTCGCCCCTTTTAGATGAAAAAGGCAACAGCATCAGAGGAGTGAAAATTTGTCAAGATATTTCAGAGGATTTTGGGTTACATTTATTTAATGTGGCTAAACCAGAACGAGATTTAAAAACATGGCTTGAAGGCAATAGTTGATATTGATAGCTGTCCCCGACAAGAGCGCCTAACGGCCCTGGGAAATTAATTTGGCCAGAGGTCTGTGGAAAAAATTTCAGAAACCTCTTGACAAAAGCAGTGGGTTGTGTGTAATATAAATATTGTGTGAGGAGTATAAGTTCAGCATAAGAAGAACCTTTGGGGTCGAAACACGGCAAGACTCCCAGAGGTTCTTCTTTTTCACTTCCTTATTGGCTCAAAGTCAGCCATAAAATCAGGTTTTTCCCGATCGCTAGTTTTTTCTCAATTTATCCCTTCTAGGTCTGTTTTTCTTTACCAAGAGCAACAGGTCAAAATTTTTGCCGAAGAAACTGCACAAGAGAAGTGTAATTGCTCGTAAAATTGGGAATTAAGTACAAGGGCAATCCTATGGCAGATAAAAATAACGGTAACGGCGGCTTATTCGTCGTCGGGGTTTTAGTGGGCAGTGCGATCGGGGCAGTGGCGGGTTTATTAGTAGCGCCCAGATCTGGAAAAGAAACCCGTCGAATTCTGCGAAAATCGGCCCGGGCTTTGCCTGAATTAGCCGAAGATCTGACCACGACGATGCAATTGCAGGCCGATCGCCTATCGGAATCGGCCCGGCGTAATTGGGATGATACTTTAATCAGATTAAAAGAGGCGGTGACAGCCGGAATCGAAGCTAGTCAAAGTCTAGCCACAGACAATCCCTCCCCTGACTCGCAAGAATCCCCCCAAGGCGATAATCAACACTCGAATCACTATTAAATGACCGAACCTATTTTCTGGCTAGGATGTTCTTTACTGCTAGTCGCCGTTAGTTTAACGGCGGTTTTCATCGCCGCTTTACCTGCTCTGCAAGAGTTAGCCCGGGCAGCCCGCAGTGCCGAAAAATTATTCGATACCCTCCATCGGGAATTCCCCCCGACTCTAGAAGCAATTCGCCTGACAGGGGCGGAAATCAGCGAATTAACCGACAATATCGATGAAGGGGTTAAAAGTACCCGCCAAGTTGTCCAAGGAGTCGATCGCAGTCTCGGTAGTGCTAAAGCTGGTCTTAGCAAGCTCGATCGTGGCAGCCGTCGCCTCTTGATCGGTTTTAAAGTCGCTTGGAATACTTGGAAACGCAGTTAAGGAGATGGGGCAGTGGGGTGTAGGGTGTGGGGTGTGGGGTGTGGGGAAGTGGGGAAGTGGGGAAGTGGGGAAGTGGGGAGATAGGGGAATTTCAACTAATACCCCAAAACCCTAAAACCCCAACTCTCAACTCCTAACCCCACCAACAAACTTTTTCAGCAAACCCTAAATAGGGTTTGCTGAAAAAGTAGGGGCGAAGCATTCGTACAGGACGCGGAACCATGAAGACGCAAGGTTTTGAAGCACGATTCTCTCAGAATCTTGCACCTGTTTCGGGAGAAAAGCCACAAAACCTCTACCTTGCCTACATTTCACATTTATTCAGCAAACCCTAAATATTTGTAAACTTTTTCGTCTAAGTTACCTTTCTGTGGTAAGCAAATCTTTACTGCTCCGATTTGGGGGTTTCTTGGGGGGTGTCATCGTTGTTGGTTTTTGGTTCTTGTCCTTTAAAAGTAGGGATAAATCGCGACAAAACTTCAAAAAGCTGATTAAAGGTCGTTTGATTGATTTTACCCGTCAAGAGCAATAACACAAAGACAATAAAAGCAAAGATAACAATAATTGTCAAAACGCTGGTAATATGCTTTGAATCTGGCACAAAATGGGCAATCACCGCAACTATACAAGCAACCACAGCTAAAACCAGCAACAAAGCGAGACTAGGTTTCAGGAGATTGGGAGTTTCTGGCGTTTTGGGACTCATAGGGCGATTTTCTCGGCTTTTGCGGCCACGTTCCTCCCTTTCGTGGAGATATCTTTCTCTTTCTGTCTTAGATTCCACCCCTTCTAAGATATCGCGGATATTATATTTGCCGCGCAAACCGGGGAGAGGTTCTTCCACTCTGCCTTGGCGATCGAGTTCTATCAGATGGAGATAATCGACGGGAACTTCTACCCCGGTGGGTTTTTCCCCTTGCAATTCTCGAATCACTAACTTTTCCTGTACGGCTAAATTAGGGATAGTATCGTGAATTTTCTGAAAATCTGCCCTAATAATAGCTAAAAGCGCATTAGCACGGGAACCCTGGGCTTTTATGCTGATGTAGTTATCTTCCTCGTCGGCACGCACCAAAGCTCTATTAAGATCCATTGTCAGAACCACACCACTACGCCAACGCATGGTTTTATAGATCATCTGGTGATTACGGACGATAAAGCGGGAAATAATGCTACCGGGCAGGATATCATAACGGTACTGGAAGTGTAAAGGTGCGTTTTCGTAGATATCCACATCCGGTTCATCGATGGGTAGAAGATCGGTGATTAGATAGCGAGCGGGACTGTACCCATCAAGGGGAAAACAGAGTTCAAATTTTCCCATCAAATCCATCAAAAATCGGCGTTTATTTTCGGGATAACGTTGGTTTTTTTTGAGAATATCTTGCAGATCTGGCAGTGAAAGAATGCCCTTTTTTTGCACCATCAAATCGTGATTATTGAGAATATCATAAACACCGCTAGTTACCCATTCTGGGTTCAGGACATTGGTTTCATTCAGTCGCGGATCATCTTGGTAGTTGAGGACAATACCGAGATCGTGGAGAAACTGCACTAAACTTTTTTGATCGCTGGCCTCTTTAATCTCGGCTGTCTGACACATTTCCTGATACTTTTCGTAGGAAATAAAGTCATAACTCTTTTGCATCGCTTCTAGTTGAGTTTTGATCTCAAACCAACTATTAGGGAATGGATCTTTGATATGGGGAATAGCATCGATTTGAGAGGCGATTTCCTGCACAAGTTGCTCGATTCCCGCACCGGTTTTACAGGAAGTGGCGATTAGCTTGGTGATTTGGGGATATTTTTTCTGGAGGGTGCGGATCTTAACTTGCGGGGGATTTTCATCGGCACAATTACCCACGATAATCACGGGAGAATTGCCTCCGTAGGTTTCAATGAGTTTTAACCAGTATTCCAGACGGTTTTGCTGTTCATTTTTGCGGTTGTCGAGGACAAGCAGATAAAGACTGCGTTTAGTCAGAAAAAACTGATGGGTGGTTTGCATCACTTTCTGACCGCCAAAATCCCAGATATTGAGGCGAATATCGGGTTTTTGGGGCAGTGGCCACTTTTCAATATTAATGCCGGGGGTCTTGGGTTCTCCGGAATTAAAGGTATTGTGCAGTAACCGCTTTAACAGGGAAGTTTTCCCCACATCCCCCTCCCCCACCAATAAAACTTTAAGCTCATTAAGAGGGCGTTTAGCTTTATCCTTGAGATAACTAAAAATCGCCTGCGGGTTGCCATCATCCCATATTTCTTCACCCCATCCCTGACGAATAATTTCCGGGGGAACGTTGGTAATCGGGTTATTTTCGAGGATTAATCGCTTCAGGTTGACTAGGTGAGCGAGTGCTTCTGGTATCTCCCTGATTTGGTTATTTTTGAGGTGGAGGTTTTGCAGGGAGGTGAGTTGAGCGAGTGCTTCTGGTATCTCCCTGATTTGGTTATTGCTGAGGTCTAGGCCTTGCAGGGAGGTGAGGTGAGTGAGCGCTTCTGGAATCTCCCTGATTTGGTTATCGCTGAGGTCGAGGCCTTGCAGGGAGGTGATGTGAGCGAGCGCTTCTGGAATCTCCCTGATTTGGTTATTGGTGAGGTCGAGGAATTGCAGGGAGGTGAGGTAAGCGAGTGCTTCTGGAATCTCCCTGATTTGGTTATTTCTGAGGTGGAGGTATTGCAGGGAGGTGGGTTGAGCGAGCGCTTTTGGTATCTCGCTGATTTGGTTATCGCTGAGGTCGAGTTCTTGCAGGGAGGTGAGTTGAGCGAGTGCTTCTGGTATCTCGCTGATTTGGTTATCGCTGAGGTTGAGGTATTGCAGGGAGGTGAGGTGAACGAGCGCTTCTGGAATCTCGCCGATTTGGTTATCGCTGAGGTCGAGGAGTTGCAGGGAGGTGAGGTCAGCGATTTCGGGGGGAATTTCTGTTAAGTTTCTGTCAGACAGATCCAACTTTCCCGCTCTTTCGTCCTTTGCCCATTGAATTAACTCTAATATTTCCCGTGCTGTCATTGACCATCCCCCCGCTACTATATTTACTCCATTTTGGCAAAAGATCCAGTTAATACAACTGGTTGAGACCTCATCAGCTTGAGTTGAGTTTCTGGAGAGTGAACTGAAAACTCGCATCTGATGACCGATAAGGGACTTGCGTGGGAATAATATCCTAGCCAGAAAATCGCTCTGTAGAAGAATCAGGCCGGCCAGATGGCATATTATCAAAGCGCAAGTCCCTTAGCTGCGGGGACTCTCAAAGGCTCTCCCCCTACTTAGGGTGATCAGCAAACCTGGGCGATCGGAGGGCGCAGGTTCCTTGCGCCCCTACAGTAACGGATTTTGTCCACAATGTAGGGGCGAACTGCGTTCGCCCAAAAGGTACATTAATGTAGGGGCGAACTGCGTTCGCCCAAAAGGTACATTATCAAAGCGCAAGTCCCTAACTGGGTGACTAAAGTTGAGAATTCCCTTAAGATAAAGTAAATAAGTGTAAAGAAACTGAAAGTTAGCCTACACCCTTGCTGAAAAAATTCTCATTGTCTAGAAGTGCTATGCTCAATCGTTTTTGCCGAGGAATCTCGATCGCTCTTGTAATTGGTGTCATTAGCTGTCTGGGTTGGATTATCTGCCCGGATCAAGCTCTAGCGGTGAATAATCCCGAATTACTGCCCAATCAAGCCACTCCGATCGTTGATTTAGCCAATTATCTACCCGCAAAACAGGAAGAGGCATTAATCCGAGATATCGAGACATTTCAAGGGGAAACCGGCTGGAAAATGCGAGTTTTAACCCAATATGACCGCAGCCCCGGCCGGGCAGTGATTAATTTCTGGGGATTGGATGATAAAAGTATTCTCCTAGTGGCCGATGGTCGCGGCGGTAATTTACTATCTTTTAGTATTGGTGATGCCGTCTATGAATTTTTACCCCGCACTTTTTGGATCGAATTACAGGCCCGTTTCGGTAATATGTATTTTGTCCGGGAAAATGGCGAAAATAATGCGATCGTACAATCCTTAGACACGGTAAAAGGCTGTTTAGTTAAAGGTGGTTGTGCGGTGGTCCCCGGTTTACCGAAAGAACAGTGGATTTTAACTTTAATTACCTCAATTGTCGGCGGTTTAGTCTTCGGTTTTGCCGGTATTCCTCGCAAAGAAGGACAGGTTTTCGCTTGGCAATGGGTTTTAATTGTCTCTCCCCTCTGGTTTATCCTCTTTGTTGCTTTTGGCATTGGACCGGTGGTTACTCGCACCAGTGAATTACTGCCCCTTTTCCGCAATTTAATCGGTTTTGCCCTCGGGGTTTTAGTCGCCTATCTTTCCCCTCGTTTTAATTCCCTCAATGCCTCAAAAACCTAAGAATTAGGGGCTTTTCAGTGATCAGTGATCAGTAATCAGAAAGTAGCGAAGTTTTTACCTATAACTGATACCAAATCCAGTTATTAAGTTGTTGGTTATAATTAAATTAAAAATGAATTTTAGGTTCGATCCCCCCTTAATCCCCCCTTGATAAGGGGGGTGCCGATCCCCCCTTCCCCCCTTGATAAGGGGGGTGCCGATCCCCCCTTAATCCCCCCTTGATAAGGGGGGTGCCGATCCCCCCTTAATCCCCCCTTGATAAGGGGGGCATCTGATAATTTTTAACGCCTACCTAGTTAAAAACTGATTATTTATTCCCCTTTGCCTCTTGCCTTTTGCCTTTTGCCTCTCCTCATAACTCGCCTCTACTCAACGGATTTAGTATGATAGCTGACGGCGGCCCCTCATGGTTCGATCGATCTAGCTCTGTTACAATTAGAAACATTGTGGAGTGAGTGAGATAACGTTTATGTGGGTCAATACTCAAAGTGAGATTATTAGTAAGGTTTTGCCGCCAGCAGTACGTCTGTTCTTAAGAACACAAGTAGAACAGATAGAAGATTTAGAAATGCAGCTGCAAGGTCATGATCGGCAAATTTTGCGCGGTTATATCCCCGGGGTATTTTTAGCCGTAGGAAAAGCGATTTATCAAGGTTTACATCTGGGTAAAGCGCAATTAAGAGGGGAAAATATTCGTCTTAATATTGGGCAGGTTTTGCGAGGGAAACCCCTAAAAATTTTGGAACCTATTCGGGTTAGCGGTGAAGTGGAAATTAACGAGCAGGATTTAAATAATTCGATCGCCTCGACTATTTTAGTTAATGCTTTTGCCGATTTACTAATTTTTTCCCTAGAAAATAACGGAATTGTTAACGCCAGAGAAATTATCTCACAACAGCGTTTTAACTGGAAAAATGTTCTCTTAAATCAGGGTTATTTCTGTCTTCTCGGCCATAGAGAAACGGGTGCAGAAGTAATTTTTAGCGCTGATATTACCCTAGAAGATGCTCGCACTTTAGGGATTAGTCCCCGACAATGGCAAGGTTTAGCCCCAGATTTATCTATTGATTTGCAACCTTTTACCGTCGATTTAGGCAAAGATGTGGAGATTAAATCTTTTATTCTCGACGATCAAACTCTTTTCTGTCAGGGAAGTTTTTTGATTTTACCTTAAAAATAAACGGGATGATTCCGGTGGGTTAACTTAGTTTAAAGGTAAGGGTTTTGTGGCTTTTCTCGCGAAACAGGTGCAAGATTTTGAGAGAATCGTGCTTCAAAACCTTGCGTCTTCATCGGCCCGCGTCCTGTAGGGGCGAAGCATTCGGATAAAAAATCTACGGTTTCACCGATAGGTTATTGCCCGAATGCTTCGCCCGTACTTATTCAGCAAACCCTAATTAGGGCTTGCTGAATAAATCTAAAAACCTTGTTAGATTAAGGCTTTTTCAGGGGGAAAATTCACACCCCACACCCCACACCCTGCCCCCACCAACAAACTTTTTCAGCAAACCCTAATTATTACCCTCTATTCTGTGCAATTAAAATAACTGTTTGCATTAGTCCGACTAGAAGACCAAGAATACCACCGAGATTAACAATTCCCTGTAATTCCTGTTTAACAATGCCTTGAATAGCATTTTCCAGATCGGCCGGGGAAGTGGCATTCACCCGATCGCGGATCACCTGATCGATGTTGAGAATTGGGATAATTTGGGCGACTAATTTCTCTAAATCTTCCTCTAGATAACGCTCTAAAATTAACGCTAACTCTTGACTAATTACCCCTAATGATGTAGTCATTGACTCCGAAGATTGCAGACGATTAATAATTAAATTAGCGATTTGATCCCAGTCGATCGTTTGTCCAAAATCTTGCAGAAATTGTTCGCCACTTTCTTGAATATAAATTCGCACCGTATCCCTAGTGGTTTTACGCAATTGTCTGACGGTGGAGATAGGTAAATTTTGCAAAGAGATACCTTGTAACCAGTTTTTCAGACGATTACGCATCTCTAAAGATAGTAATAATTCTTTGATTCTGGTATTAGCTAAATCCTTTTCATCAAGGCAAAAAGTGCGTAAGCGGGCCAGGGCATTGCGTAAACCGAATAAATTGGCTACTACCCAATAGGTTCCACTGGTTTTTTCCCGAAATCCTTCATCGATAACCTGAATATTGCGATCGGTTAAAAAATCGATTAAAGCTAGACGGATAACATCAGCAGGTAGGACGGTTTCTAATAGCCAATCGGAGAATTGTCGCGCCTGTTGTTCACTGAGAGAAAATTCCAAGACTAGGCGATCAAAAATTTGATTGATCTGTTTTTCTAAAAAATCCTGCCGTCGGGCTAAAACTTTTAGTAATTTCGCTAAAGATTCCCCGAATAAATCGTGAAGAATCGCCGCCAAAATCTCGGCGGTTTTTGCTTGCCGATCGCCTTTTATTTGTTTTAAAGCTAATTGTAACAGCCAGAGTATCGCCCCCTGTACCCTTTCGGTGTCGAGGAGTCGTTTAGCCAGTTTTTGTAGTTCTTCGGGGGTTAACAGGGAACCCATGATCGTATCCGATACCCGGACAGCTAATCGATCTTGATTGCGAGGAATTAACCCCGGAGTGAAGGGAAGAGGACGCTTACCGATATAAATCGCCTTGTAGGGACGAAATAGCATTTTTATGGCTACATCGTTCGTAAAATAGCCAATAATTGCCCCCGCGATCGGCGGTAATATCCATGTCCAAAGAGTAGGGAGATTCAATTTAGCAGCAAAAAATAAACGGAAATGTCAGTAGGTTATTTCTTCAAGACTAACACTCCCATCAGTCCTGCTAGGAGTGGATAGTGAACAGCGCTGGAAAATCCCGACTGATAGCCTAATTTTACCTGTTCTGGGCCCCGGGGAAAGCGATCGATACTGGGACTAATATAAGCGTACTGGTCAGTTAAACCGTAACGCTCGGCAGCGGGAACGACGATATGATCGAGATACCAGTTTTGGAATAGTTTGGCGATGGTTTGGGTGGGTTGATGGAAGTCAAGAATCGCCGCTGTAGCACCCGGTTTCAGGACTCGGTATAATTCCCCCAAACATTGGGTAATATCGACCACATTGCGTAATCCATAGCCAATAGTGGCACAATCAAAGCTAGAATCGGCAAAGGGTAAATTAAGGGCATCCCCTTCCATCCAGTTAATATTAGTGGCGCTAAAACGTTGACGGGCGATTTTTAATTGTTGTGGGGAAAAATCTAGTCCGATCACTTGGCCGGTTTTACCCACTTGTTTTGATAATAGGTTAGTCAGGTCGCCGCTACCACAACAGACATCGAGGGCAAAATCCCCTTTTTCGGGTTGACACCATTTGACTGTCATTAATTTCCAGATACGGTGTAATCCTAAACTTAATTCCTGATTGAGGCGGTCATATTCGGGAGCGATCTGATCAAAAATTGCTTGTATTTCTGTGGAGTTAGGTGAGGATTGATTGGACATTTTTATAATATAGCACCAGAGAAAATCCCAGATGAAGTTATATCATTCTATCCTATCTCCGCCCACGGAGATAAGCTGTTGACCATCTACAGCAGTTATCTTCATGGTGAGAACAGTAGCTTAGGTTACGCTTCATCTATCCGAGAACCTTCCGGTCGTAATTTGATCGAGAGTCCTTCCCGGGCGAGAATAGTTTGAGGCAGAATCTTTCTTACCTGTTCCCCAATGCGATCGAGAAAATCGTCATTATGGGCGGGATCGTGATGAAATAGAACTAACTGCTTAACTTGCGCTGCCTGGGCGATTTTGACTGCCTGTTGCCAAGTGGAATGACCCCAACCCACCTTAGAATACTTAGGATCGTTGTATTCCTCATCGGTGTAGGTAGCATCAATAATCATCACATCCGCTTGCTGAGCTAAAGCCAGAACGTTATCATCAAAGCGATCGGGAAAATGTTCGGTATCGGTAATATAAGCTGCCGATAAACCCTGCCAATTTACCCGATAACCCACCGCTTCCCCGGGATGATTTAAAGGACGGGTTTCGACGGTGAAATCGGCACAGTAGAGGGTTTTGCCCATTTCTAGATTATAAAATTCTAAATCAGCCCGCATAATCTGCAAAGGCACGGGAAAATTAGGGTGTGACATCTGATCGTGTAATCTTTGCTTGATGGTTACTCCGTTGGCAGAGGGAATCCCATAGATTTTAAAAGTATTGCCCCTGATAAAAGCGGGGATAAAAAAAGGAAAACCCTGAATATGATCCCAATGGGAATGGCTGAAAAATAAATGGGCTTTCACTGGACTTTCTGTCATCAAAGACTGTCCTAGGATGCGTAACCCCGTACCACCGTCGAAGATTAATCTTTCTCTACCGACTTGCATCTCGACACAGGAAGTATTACCACCATAACGAACGGTTTCCGAACCTGGACAGGGAATGCTCCCCCGCACTCCCCAAAATTTGATCTGGAAGCATTTGTAGGGCATATTAGAAGCTCCTCTACTTGTGCTAATAGGCTAATAGTTAGATTAGCACTCTTCCACAATTAAGTCTGTGACCTGATGACAAGCACGATGATTTACGATATTGGAAAAGGATTATAGTTTTCGGGAAAGCAAGGTATGGATTTACAGAAATTCTTAGAAAAACTGCCCCAACAGTATCAGGATTGGGGATCGGCTTTAATGTCGCCTATTTCCGAGCAATTAACCCTTTTAAGCGAAAAAACCGCCTCTTATCCTGATCGCAATCTCTTTCCCCTGCTCAATCTAGCCGTTGCCTGTCTGCAACCAGACGAGGTTTACTGTCAAATTGGTTGTTTTCGTCGCGGTAGTTTAGTCGCCGCTTTCTGCCATAATAGCGATCGCTGCGGTTATGGCGTAGAAGCCTTTTTTAAATACGATCCATCGGGAGAAAAACTAACTGTATTATCTCAAGATTGAGTTAGTTGCTTTTGGGTATAAGTGAGGAAAGATTAGCAAAAATTGCCCGCACTTGTGGGGATATTTTTTCCCTTTGATTGATTAAATAAATACTAACAAGGGTTAAAGATACCCCCGCCCATTGCAATACACTTAACATCTCACCGAGGAATAAATTCCCGAAAGTGAGGGCAAAAACCGGAGTTAAAAAAGTCAAAGAACTTAAACTGGTTAAATTGCCTTTGGCGGCTAAATAAAAGAATATTCCATATGCGATCGCACTACCAAAAATCGTGGCATAACTTAAAGCTAACCAACCATTTAAATCTACATTTTGCCATTGATGGGATTCGGTGAAACCTGAAGCTAAAAATAGCGGCAATCCTCCTAAAATCATGTGCCATCCCGTGGCGCTGACGGGATCCGCATGACGACAGACAAACCGGATTAACACTGTTCCCACCGCCATGGATAGGGAAGCCAAAAGCATCAGCATTTCGCCGCTATTTAGTAATTCCTGCCAGCTAAAGTCAATATTTACCGCTTTTTGTCCAAAAAAGTCATAAAACCATTGATCGGGCAAGCCGATTAAACTAATTCCCCCAATCCCTAAACCCAATCCTAACCATCCCCAGACACCGATAACTTCTTTAAATAGCCAACTGGACATTAAAGCCACCGCTAGGGGTTGGGAGTCAATAATTACCGATCCTAACCCCGCCCCGGTGCGATTTAACCCCAATGCCAGAAAACCTTGAAAAAGAGTGGCATCCATGAGAGCAAAAAGGGCAATCCATAACCATGCTTGCAGGGTTTTGGGCTGAGGACGACCTAAAAACCAAGCTACCATTAAAACTAACATTCCGGCGGGAACAAGGCGAATTCCCGCCATAAATAGGGGGGTAGTATGGGGGATAACACCCTTCATCGCTACCATCGCTGTTCCCCAGAGAAAAAACGGTGAGATAAGTAAGAGGGGCGAGGATTTCTTTAAATCTAGGTTTTCCATGAGTAGCGATCGAGTTTTGTAGATAACAAATTTCCCTAATTGTATAGTAGAAACTGGGGATCAGCCCTTAATTCTCCTGACTTTCTTTTAACTGATTTTCCTCTAAATCTGTTATTGGTTTTTCTTCCCCGTAACTGATCCAGAGCGCAATCATCCCAGCGATAGGAATGGAGAGAAAAACCCCTAATAATCCCGCAATTCTTTCGCCGATAAAGAGGGATAAAAATAAAATTACCGGGTTTAATTCTAGGGCATTGCCCATAACTTTAGGGCGAATAATATTATCTTGAATTTGTACCAAGACAACACAGACAATAAAAGCTTTAACGGCAATTGTTAGTCCTTGGGAGGTAAAAGTCAAGATAGTTACCAACAAAATGCCCAGGGTTGCCCCGATACCCGGGATAGCATCGATAACACCAAGAATACCCGCTAAAATTAGCCCATATTGAATTCCCAATAGGGAAAAACTTAAGAAACTCGTCACCGATAAAAAGAGCATTAATAACAGTTGCCCGCGAATAAATCCCAGAAAACTTTGTCGAAAAGACTTGGCAAAACGCTCCCGGTATGCTGGGGGGAGAAGTTGCAAAAAACTTCGCCAGAGTTTATCACCGTCGATGAGCATATAAACACTGATCACCGCCCCGAAAACGCCGGTAAAGACACTGGAAAAAACTCCTTGTACGACCGATAAACCCGTGGCTAAACCAGTTTGTAGGGTTCCCACCATTTTATTCCAATCTAATCGATCGAGAAAGTCTTGAAAGGGTAAAAAATCTTGTTGACCCAGGGCATCGGTAAGATTGAATATTAGTCCTTTCCCCTGACTAACTGCTTCTAATCCTATGCCTGTGACTAATCTAAATAGGAGGATAAAAGCTACTAGGGTGGTAATAGCAATGGCTAGTCCTCTCGGTAGATAACGAGATAACCAAACCACGGGATAATTTAATAGAGCGGCCAGGACTGCCGAACCAGTAAAAATAGCGATCGTCCCGTAGAAATAGTTAATTAAGATAATCAGACTCCAGCCACAACCAAATAATAATAGATAGCGCACTAGAATCGAGTTATTCAGAGTTTTCCAAAAGGAGCTAGAAGGGGTCATAAATCAAGCCAGAAATAGGATTTTAGCATTTAGAATTGTTTTAACAAAGCTTCCCGCATGACCGAGACGGGGACGGGTTGACCTAACCAGATTTCTAGTGCGATCGCTCCCTGATTAACTAACATTTCTAACCCATCAATAATTCTTATCCCTCTAGTCTGGGCTAACCGGAGAAATTTGGTCGGCCGGGGATTATAAATTAGATCGTAGGCGATCGCCGATGAGGGCAAAAGGTCTAATAATTCTAACTCAACTGGGGATTGTTCGCCCTGGGGGGACATTCCGATGGGGGTAGAATTAATCAGGAGTTCTGTGGTGGATACCAGCCCCTCTAATTCGTCCCAGCCATGCACTTCTAGGAGGTCATAGAGGCTGGTATTCGCCCAACTTTCTTTAAAAGGATCTAATTTCTTTTGATTGCGTCCTACCACATGAATTTCGCCACAGCCCAACTGGGCGCAAGCCACCACTACCGCCCGGGCAGCGCCGCCATTGCCCAAAATAACTGGATTCACCTGACTCCAATCTTTGTCAAGGGATTTCAAGGGTGCGAGAAAGCCATCCACATCGGTATTCGTTCCCTGCCAGCCAGTTTTCGTGCGCCAGACGGTATTAACTGCGCCTACTAGCCTTGCTTTCTCGGTAATTTGCGATAATAAGGGAATAATTGCTAATTTATGGGGAATCGTGACGCTAAAACCCTCTAGATCGATGGCGGACAAACCAGCGATCGCAGTTGCTAAATTTTCTGGGGCGATCGGTAGGGGAAGATAGACATAATTTAGCCCCAAGGCATCGATAGCGGCATTGTGCATGAGGGGAGAAAGAGTATGGCCGATGGGATCGCCGATTACGCCTAATAACTTGGTTTTTCCGTTAATAATGGTCATAAAAAAGGTGGGCTTTCCCCACCAAAGTTTAATCTCAAGGGTGGCCAATGCTCACCTTACTATACTAGGGTTTGCTGAAAAAGTTTTTCCTGGGGGCAGGGTGTAGGGTGTGGGGTGTAGGGTTTTACCGATTTTGAGGGGGTCAATTACCTAATTTTCAGGGAAAAAGTCCCGGAATTTTTCCCTCGATCACTCCCAGATCCATTACTTTTTGATGGCCAAAAGGTCTAAAAGTTTTACCCAACAAGGTTTTTAGATTTATTCAGCAAACCCTATACTATTTCTTGATTTCGCGGGCCATTTTCAGGAAAGGATTGATATTGTCATCGTTAGCGCGACGAACGTTATCATTAGCAGCGTTAGCCTTACTATTAGCCTCGGAAGTAGCCGATTTTGCCACAATACCGTTATCGGTGACTTTGCTGACTTCCATAGAAGAAATCTGTTTAATCGATTCGCCACCCTTTTTATTCGAGGCAGTTTTCGGGAAAGTACGTCGGATCGTGATCGGTGTCCGCATAAAGTCGATATTACCGAGAGTTTTAGCGTCATCGGGTTCCAAGTAAAAAGCCTCTTTCGGTTCCGGTGCGCTCATATCCATCGGTTCATCGACGTATTTCGTCTTATTGCCAAACAGGCCAAAGAATCCAGCCATTTTCTCGCTCTCCTAAATAAATATATTTACCATAAATTGCTGCTGATTGTTAAATCATATCAATATTTATGACAAAAAGCTAGGTAGCCATCTATCAGTTATCAGTTATCAGTTATCAGTTATCAGATGTGAGTTTTCAGTTCACTGATTACTGTTTACTGTTTACTGTTTACTGGACGGCTACGCCGTGCCTTTGGCAACACTGAAAAGCTTCCCACACCCCACACCCCAATCAACGCTGTTCTAACCTACGACTGGCTAGGGACATAGAATAACAGAAAATCCAGTAAATAAACGCCAAAAATAGATAAACCTCTGGATAATCGCCGATAAATTTCGGATTAGCTAAAACCGATCCTGCCATACCCAAGAGGTCCACCAGTCCCACGATCGCCAGTAGAGAAGTATCCTTAAATAAACTGATAAATTGACCAACAATGGCGGGAATGACCGCTTTTAAAGCTTGGGGTAGAACGATCAATAATAAAACGAAAATCGGTTTTAAACCCAAAGCCCTGGCCGCTTCAATTTGACCTTTGGGAATCGCTTGTAAACCACCCCGAACATTTTCGGCCAGATAGGCTGCCGCAAAAAGGGTAAATCCGGCGATCGCTCTGATCACCCGTTCCGGTCTCGTCCCGGCGGGTAAAATTAAAGGTAACATCACCTGAGCCATGAATAAAATTCCCAACAAAGGTAAACCGCGCAATAATTCGATATAGCCAATAGATAGCCAACGAATTGCCGGTAATTCACTCTGTCTCCCCAGGGCTAATAATACCCCCAAGGGAAAAGATAAAATCATACTGGCGATCGCTACTAATAAAGTTAAGATTAAACCACTGAGATCATCGAGGGGAATTGTCGTTAAAAATAATCCCCCCAATAGCAACCAAGCGATTAAAGGTAAAGTCAATAACCAGAGCAATCCCCACCAGCGTTGGAGAAAAGCGGGGCAATTGGGGAAGCGACCCCGGTTTAATTGCCAAGAAAACAGTGATAAAGCCGCAATAATCGTTAAAATCAGCCAAATCCGCCATATTGACTGTTCTGGATAACGACCGACCACAAATAAACCGAGATTTTCCGTCACTACAGCCCATTTTGCCCGATTTATCGCCCAATCGAGAAAACTTAAGCCCCCCCAGAGGCTGAGAAATAGACCCGCAAGGGTTAAGATGACGTTGTACCAAGTGTTAAAGAGATTTTTTCTTAACCAGAGTCCCATAAAATTCCCTAACCTCCCCAGTGGTGATCCTCGTACTTTTTCAGTACAATGGTGCTATTAGAAAAATTCAGACTGATTTTCGACCATGAACAGTTGCATTTTAATGGCTAAAATTGTCCGTCGTCCCGAATTACGTTATACCCAAGATAATCAAACTCCCTACGCTCAAATGTTAGTCGAGTTTTCTCCCAATCGTGCCGAGGCAACCCCAGCTAATTTAAGGGCCGTAGCTTGGGGAAATTTAGCCTCAGAAGTCGCTCAGAACTATAATGAAGGCGATCGGGTAATTTTAGAAGGTCGTCTCTCGATGCAGACGATCGATCGTCCCGAAGGTTTTAAGGAAAAACGGGCCGAATTAGTCATTAGTCATCTCTATCATCTTGACGGCAGCGTGAGTAGCGGTGAAATGGCAGCCCCGACTCCAGAAAAAGTCGTGCCAATCAATACCCACAAATCGAATAAAACTGAGGTGGAAAAACCCGTCGCACCTGTCTCCACCGGGGATTTTGAATACGACGCATCCTATGAACTTTCTAATCCTTCCGCTTGGCAACCTAGCGACACATCGGTGGAGGAAAATTTAGACGATATTCCTTTCTAAGTACCCCGACAGAATGGCTCTTCTCGATTTTGTCTGATAATTTTTGCTTATGGAATCGTGAAATGCTGATCGGGCAAGACTTTCAGTGCTATTTGACGGATATTCTATCAGTATAGACCTCGTTTCCACACAGAAACCAGAAGAGCCAAAGCTTTAACTGAGATATGGCAGGCTAGAAGAAGTAAGTATTAGCGCGTGAGGATGTCTCAATGCAAATTACCCTGAACCTACCGGATAACCTCAGCCAAGCCGAAACCTTTAACCAAGGCGACTGGCTCCGGGAGATTGCCATTGCGCTGTTTCAGCAAGAGCGGATTTCCCTCAGTCGCGCCAGTAAAATTGCCGGGATGGAAGTCATGGACTTTCAAAAACTGTTGGCAGAGCGCGATATTTGTGTTCACTACGATGTAGAAGACTTTGAGCAGGATGTTCAGCATCTGCGCGATCGAGGCTGGCTATGATCGTCGTCAGCGATACCTCCGCCCTTGCCAATCTAGCGATTATCGATCATCTCTGGTTGCTAGAGTCAATTTACCAAACCGTTATCATTCCAGACGTTGTTGCTAGGGAACTAGCAGCCGCAAGCAATCCCATCATTCCAGCCATTCTCCAAGTCGGTTGGATTCAACCCCAACCCCTCACCAACTCCGAACTCGCTAACCAGCTTCAGCAAGAACGAGGATTGGATGCTGGAGAAGCGAATGCCATAGCCTTGGCCCTTGAGCTACAAGCTGATGATCTGCTCATTGATGAACGCTTGGGGCGGCAAGAAGCCCTGCGGCTAGGGCTGTCTATCATTGGTATTCTGGGCATTCTGCTCGTTGCCAAACAAAGAAGCCTCATCCCTCAAGTTCAACCTGTTATGGATACCTTGATCAGCCAAGCTGGTTTTCGCGTCAGCCCTCAGCTATATCAGCGTGTCTTAGCTTTGGCTGAAGAACTTTAGTAAAGGATAAGCCAAGATAGTCTGTGGAGTCGGTATCGATCGAAACTATCGTCTCCCATACCAATGGGATCATCCTAGTTTAGTAGGTTATCTATAAATTTATAAAAACTCAATCCCTCTCTTGCCCAAGATTACAGAGCCTAAAATCCAACAGGACGGTTATCAAGAGCCAAAATAGTTGTGTGAAAACTGTTTGAGAAATTTGTCTTCGATCTTTAGCATACTGAACTCAGATGAGCCGTATATTTATACGGGGAAAGTTCAGGTATATACCCCAAAATAGTCCTACTGATCAGTAATTTTACTTTCAGCGAGAATTTCTTGGAGGACGGGGGATAAATTGCTAGTTAAACGGCCAGATCGAATAAATTCAGCGTAGGTATCAGCTTCGATATCTAGGAGGGTTTCCCGAAGTTGTTCCATTGTTAATAGCTGTAATTGGGGATAACTATCGTTGAGAGATTGTATTTCCGCTTCTACAGTCTTTAACTTTTCTTTGACGAGATGCTGCTCATAACTAAAAAATTCGGGGGCAACATCGGGAGATTTATCTAACTTAGAAAGATAGTCTAAAACTCTTTTTAAAGCTACCCGTCGGGCTAAAAGTTCCGCATAGTTTTCTCGAATTGGTTGATCACCGATCAAGTCTAATCTCGATAGGAAAGTTTGAATAGTTAATCCCTGAACCAACAGGGTAAAGAGAACAACTCCGAAGACGATATCGATGATATCCTGACGATTGGGAAAAATAACCGGCACACTTAAAGCTAGGGCAATAGAAACGGAACCGCGCAAACCTCCCCACCATAAAACCGTTTTTTCCCGCCAATTAATTTTAGTTTCCATCAAGGCATTACTAACAGTTGCCAAGGCAAAGGTAGCCAGAAAACGGGCCGCCACTACGGCAGCGATCGTGATAAAAATTAAATTGAGATTATCGGCTAAACTGGAGAGACGGATCTGATCGCCGATGAGGAGAAAAACGATCGAATTGACAAAAAAAGCGAGAAACTCCCAGAATTCCGTGACTAATAGGCGGGTACGGGGACTCATGCTGATTCTAGAGCCAAAATTACCCAAAATAATCCCCGTAGTCACCACTCCGATTACCCCCGAACCCCCGAACTCCTCGGTTAATAAATAAGCACCGTAGGCGGACACAAGAGTTAAAGACTGTTCCACTAGGGGTAAATCCAGACGTTGAGTCAGATAGGAAATACCAAAACCCACTAAACAACCCACTGCTACCCCGATACCGATAAAAGCGGCAATCCGGCTAATGGTTGTCTCTAAGGATAGACCACTAGCACCGAGGGGAATTTCCACCAAAAGAGCGAAAGCGACCACAGCGACCCCATCATTAAATAAGCTTTCCCCTTCCAAAAGCACGGTGAGTTTTTTACTGGCCCCTAATTCGCGAAAAAGAGCGACAACAGCGACGGGATCCGTAGAAGAAAGGCTTGCACCCACTAATAATGCCGTAAATAGGGGTAAATTAGTCAATTCATCTAGGGTAAAACCAACCCCGAAAATCGAGATAATTACGCCGACAATAGCGAAAAGACTGACGGGAATCCAATTATCCTTCAGATCTCGCCAGCGCGTATTCCAAGCGGCTTCAAATAGCAAAGGGGGCAGAAAAATTTCTAGAATCAGTTCGGGGGATAGGTTCACCAGACGGATATCGATAAAAGCTAAACCTAAACCGACTATCACTAACAATAGGGTGTAAGGAATTTGGCGAAACCAGCTAAAAATCCTCGAAACCGTCGCCACACTCAGGGAAACGGACAAAACAATTAGAAATTGTTCTAAATTTTGCTTAATGACTTCATCGGTAGCGGATTCTAAACTCATTGGGTAGGAGGCAATCGGTGAGCGGACGTGCAAGAAAAGAACAATCTCAATTATTATTACACTTTAGAACCAGTGATTTTTTCTCCTAAACCCAAGTTTTTCTGCTGGCAATTCCTTTTATCTATGTCCTTGACTATGCCTCAGTCTGCCGAGTCCTCCACGGGTGAGGATTTACCCCTAGCTATCTCACCCAGTAACGAGCAGTTAGAGAGTATTAATAGCTATTTAAACCTGATTTTGGCGGCTTTAGTCTCTCTAGCTAATTTAGACTCCGATTCTATCACCCAAGCAGCCCAGGAATTAGCCTTAGATGCGGATACAAGCGATCGCCTAGCTGCCCGCTACTGGCAACCCCAGTCAAAACTTTCCCTAGCGGACATCCGTTCTCTAGTTCTCCTCCTTTGTCATCTCGCCCAAAAAAAGCAAGAGTTAATCCGTCGCGCTGTAATTCTCTTGGAGCAAGTGGGAACTCAAGGAGAAGAACCGGTCAAAACCACGCTTTTGGGCAATTATATTGATAATTTTCGCTTAAAATACCCAGAAATATCGGCAAATAATCTCAGTGATTCTAGCCTGACTTCCCTAGCTTGGAAATTATTAATCGATTTATTGTTCTACAGCAGCCCCCGCAGTCATCTCCTTCTCTGGCACACCCTTTTAGCAAGTAAAAAGTAAAAAGCCTATCAGTTATCAGTTCTCAGTTATCAGATGTAAGTTTTCAGTTCACCGATTACTGTTTACTGTTTACTGGACGGCTACGCCGTGCCTTTGGCAACACTGAAAAAAAGCTTCCCAGTTCATAATTCATAATTCATAATTCATAATTCCCACCGATAACTAAAAATGAGTAATCTAATTCGCAAATATACACCCCCCACCTGTACCCTAGAAATTTGGGGAAATAGTTCGCCTCTAGCGGTTTGGCTGGGTAAAAATGTCTTAAACGATGCCCACTTTCAATTGCGTTTTGATGATCCTAGATTGAGTGAGGAAAAACAGGTGACGATCAAAGGCGATCGCACACAATTACAACTCCTAGGGGAAATTGTCGCTAATTATGTGCAGAATTTACTCTCTAGTCCCGTTTCTACCCTCTCTTTCGTGGCTAGTGGTTCCCCCGAAAGCCATCTCCCCTCCTTACCCTCTCTCCGTTGTCAGGGACTTCTGCAGCATCAATTATTTTTAGGTTCCCTGCTAACCGATCAGGATAAACAGGAGATCGAATTAACCACATCGCAATTATTCGATCTAGCCAATGCTTTAGGGGAGTATAACCATGAAAGCCCCCTAATACCCCCATTAATTCGCCAGAAAACTCGAAAAAATGCCCTGATGTGGACGGGATTAATCGCCTCAGCCCTAATAACTATCGGGGGAATAGCGATCGCATTTTATCAACGGCAAGAAGTGGTCAACAATGATTTAACCAGCGATCCCAATAACGCCAAGATTCCCCAACCCTTGCCAACGCTGCCTTTACCCCCCACGGGAACAGCCGCCCCAAACCCGCAGTTACCGGCAAATTTGGGCAATAAAGCCCCTTTACCGCCACCGCCCCCCGTGGGAACCGTTCCAGCCCCAGTTCGTCCCTCTAGCGTCCCCCTGGTGATTCCGCCGTCCACTTTACCGCCGCCACCAGTCACAGGTTCGCGTCCGGGCGGCACGGCGATCGTAATTGAACCGAATAATCAGAACATCCCGATTACTGCCCCCCCCGTCACTGGCGCTCAGGGTACAAATGCACTGGCAAATCTTCCCCCCACCACGATGAATCCGACTCCAGCACCGCCAAAATTGCCCAATTTACCGCCTCTAAGCCCTTTTAACCCCGAAAATGTCAATTTAGACCCCAAACCGCCCACAAGCATCGCTAAAGCCCCAGAGACGAACTTACTAGATACCATTCCCCAAGTGGCAGAAACCAGAGAATATTTTCAGTCCCGTTGGCAACCCCCGGAAAGTCTTAAGCATACTCTAGAGTACCGTTTGGTCTTAAATCAGGATGGTTCCCTAAAACAGATTATTCCCCTGGGACAGGCGGCAAAAATCTATCTCGATCGCACTAATATGCCCCTGCTTAATCAACCTTTCGTGTCTCCCCTCGATATCTCTGGTAATCCCCAATTGCGTCTAGTTCTTGGTTCTGATGGTACGGTGCGGACTTTTATGGAACAGCAATAGGCTGTACTGCATTTAAGTAGCTGGTTATAATTAAATTAAAAATTGATTTTAGGTTCGATCCCCCCTTAATCCCCCCTTAATAAGCTGTCCTTTAGTCACATCTTTCCTTGTTGACACCCTTACTGACAAAGAAAAAACTGAAATCAAGTCAGGATAAGGGTTGGAGTGCTTACTGCAAAAATTGTTAAGAAAGATCCCTATAAGGGATAGCTTAATAAGGGGGGCATGTGATAATTTTTAACGCCTACCTACTTAATTAACAATAATCTCGTCGATGCTGTCCGGTTGGTTCATTTCCGTTAGGGTTTGCCAACCTGATTGCCAGAGATTCGCGTCTTGCAACTGTTTAGCATTAATCCAGAAGCGGACGGTCGGATCGCAGGAAGCGACTAATTCGGCAAAAACCCATTGACCGCGATTTTGACGATTGACCACTTGAAAATGTCGCCAGCCCCATGTTTTTTGTTTTGCCGTCCATTTTGACCCCAAGAGATGGGGATACTTCTGTTTTTTGGGCATAAAAGTTAAAACACCTGAGTGCGGGATAGGCTAAAACCCTTATATTATCCTAGTTTGCCAACCCGATTTTTTTCCAGAAGCCAAGGAGAGGAAAAATGATCGGGGCGCTTAAGTGCGCCCCAGTTTTGGCTAATAACCGCGCCAAACACCAACCAAAACCCCTTGCACCTGTACTTGTTCAGTATTGGCTGTAATTGGTTGATATTTTTGATTGGAGGGTTGGAGAGTGATGATTTCGCCTTCTTGGTAGAAACGTTTTAAAGTAGTACCGTGGCCTTCGACTCTAGCGGCGACGATTTCCCCATTGGACACCCCTTCATTGCCTGTGAGAGAACGCATAATCACCAGATCCCCATCGGCAATATGATCCTCGATCATACTGTCTCCAGAAACGCGCAGAGCATAACAGTCTTGACTGCGTTGCAACAGGTTAGAAAGATCGAGTTTTTCTTCCACATCGGTGAAGGGTTCCACTAAACCACCAGCAGCGATCGCACCCAGAACCGGTAAACCTTGCACTGGTTGTTTAAGAATCCGCAGGGTGCGTGCTTTTCCTTCTGTCCAATCAATATAGCCTTTGGCGCGTAAACGTTCTAAACGGCTTTGAATCGGTGCGGGAGAGCGTAAATTCATCGCTCGCATCATTTGCCGGATGGAAGGGGCGTGCTGAGTAGTGCGAATGTACTCAATTAGCCAGTCGTACAACTCCTGTTGCGCTTGAGTAAGGGATTCGAGGTTAGTCATGATCTATTTTCCTATCCTTGGGTTAAGATAATTTGTACTTTAGTTCATTTGTGTTTAACCTAGTACATCTTAACTTCATCGGCTGACTAAATCAACTGGTTATTAGATCTCTTGCAAAAATCAAAAATTGTCGTGCTTGGTTAGGAGACTCCGAGACAGGAGACTCCGAGACAGGAGACTCCGAGACAGGGGATTATTTCTATTTATTCTTCCGACACCCCACACCCTACACCCCACACCCTGCCACCACCGAAAAACTTTTTGCCGCAAACCCTAATTAATAATTCATAATTCCTTCTCCCTTCTCATAGACAGTCTTAACGAGTAATTTAGATAGTCAACAGCTTATCTTCTGACCTAGCACTTTTTTTTAAAAAGTATCATTAATTTTTATCTCAATTCTCAATATTAATTAACCCCAGGGTCGGTTGCTGGCAAACTCAGCAGCGTATTAAGAAAAAATAACGAATTGCTAGAAAGCCAAGAATCTGGATAATGATCGAGGTGGAGACAGAAAAATCGCTCTACTTAAGCCTGTCTGCCGTAAGCGTCCAATAGTAGATAGGGAGTCAAAAGCGACGCTCAAGAAAATCCTTCGGTTGTCAGGGAAACGAGAGGATATTTAGTGCGAAATTGAGCCGTAAAAAAACTTAAAATCCCGACAAATATCGTAAAAACTAAGGGGAACACATGACCACAAAAACCTATGCAACCATAGACGGTAACGAAGCTGTTGCACGCGTTGCCTATCGTCTCAGTGAAGTGATCGCTATTTATCCTATCACTCCCTCCTCGCCTATGGGTGAATGGTCCGATAGTTGGGCAGCCGAACGGAGAGCTAATCTCTGGGGAACCATTCCTTCCGTAATCGAAATGCAGAGCGAAGGTGGGGCAGCGGGAACCCTGCACGGAGCGCTACAAACAGGCTCTTTAACTACTACTTTCACTTCCTCGCAGGGATTATTATTAATGCTCCCCAACTTCTACAAAATTGCGGGGGAATTAACCTCTTCAGTAGTCCATGTGGCAGCCCGTGCTTTAGCAGCCCAAGGGTTGTCAATTTTTGGGGATCATAGTGATGTTATGTCTGCCAGAAGTACGGGTTGGGCTATGTTAGCGGCTAATTCCGTTCAAGAAGCTCAAGATCTGGCGGCTATTGCCACAGCTACCACCCTAGAAACGAGGCTTCCTTTTCTGCACTTTTTTGATGGTTTTCGTACCAGTCATGAGGTGCAAAAAGTCGAATTAATTAGCGATGAAACTCTCAAAGAACTGATCGATGAAGACCTAATTATTGCCCATCGTCAAAGAGCTTTAACTCCCGATCGACCGGTGTTACGAGGCACGGCACAAAATCCCGATGTTTATTTCCAGGCAAGGGAAAGCGTCAATCCTTTCTATCATGCTTGTCCCGATATCACTCAAAAAATTATGGATCGTTTTGCCCAATTAACAGGACGGCAATACCATCTCTATGAATACCACGGTGCGCCCGATGCTGAAAGAGTGATTATGTTAATGGGATCGGGAGGGGAAACCGTCCATGAAACCGTCGATTATCTCAATCAAAATGGGGCTAAAGTTGGGGTTTTAAAAGTTCGTCTCTATCGTCCCTTTGCCGCCGAAAAATTACTGGCAGCTTTGCCCACTACAGTGAAAAAAATAGCCGTTTTAGATCGCTGTAAAGAACCCGGTGCCGGGGGCGATCCGCTATATTTAGACGTGGTAAATGCCTTTATGGAAGAGTACGAAGGCAAGCTGCCGAAAATTGTGGGAGGACGCTACGGTTTATCTTCCAAAGAATTTACTCCAGCCATGATTGCCGGTATATTTGATAACTTAAGTCTCGACAAACCGAAAAATCACTTCACTATTGGTATCGTTGATGATCTTACCTTTTCCAGTCTGGAATATGACCGCAGTTTTTCCACCGAACCAGACAAAGTAGTGCGGGCAGTTTTCTACGGTTTAGGTTCCGATGGTACGGTGGGAGCTAACAAAAATTCAATTAAAATTATCGGTGAAGATACTGATAATTATGCCCAGGGTTATTTCGTCTATGATTCCAAAAAATCTGGCTCCGTCACCGTTTCTCACCTACGCTTTGGTCCGGAGCCGATTCGCTCTACCTATTTAATCACCGATGCTAACTTTATCGCCTGTCATCAGTGGGAATTTATCGAACAATTTGATCTGCTAGAAACCGCTAAATCGAACTCTATTTTTCTCCTGAATAGTCCCTATCCACCGGAGGAGGTGTTTAGTCACTTACCCCGCCATCTCCAGCAAACTATCATCGATAAAAATCTGCAAGTTTATACGATTAATGCGACTCAAGTAGCCAAAGAAGCGGGGATGGGCAGTCGGATTAATACCGTGATGCAGGTGTGTTTCTTTGCCCTAGCGGGGGTTTTGTCTCGGGAAGATGCGATCGCACAAATCAAAAAAGCCATCCGCAAGACCTACGGCAAGAAAGGCGAAGAAATCGTGCAGATGAACATCAAAGCTGTGGATTCTGCCCTAGAACACCTCTATCAAGTGCCAATTCCCGCCACTGTCACCCCTGAAGCTTTTGAATTAAGACCACCGATTCCCGACACTGCACCCGCTTTCGTCCGAGAAGTCCTCGGCAAAATTATCGCCCGTCACGGGGATGAATTGCCCGTTAGCGCCCTTCCCAACGATGGGACCTATCCCACCGCCACTAGCCAATGGGAAAAACGCAATATTGCCCAAGAAATCCCCGTTTGGGATGCGGATGTCTGTGTTCAGTGCGGTAAATGCGTTCTTGTTTGTCCCCACGCCGTTATTCGCTCGAAAGTCTATGATGAGGCCGAATTAGCCACGGCCCCGGAGACCTTTAAAGTCGCGAATGCCAAGGATCACGACTGGAAAGGGCTAAAATTCACCATCCAAGTGGCCGCCGAAGATTGTACTGGTTGCGGTCTCTGCGTTGATGTTTGCCCCGCTAAAAACAAATCGCAACCGCGTCTAAGAGCGATTAATATGACTCCCCAATTGCCCCTGCGGGAACAGGAACGAGTTAACTGGGATTTCTTCCTTAATTTGCCTAATCCAGACCGATTAAGCCTAAATCTCAATAAAATTAACCATCAGCAAATGCAGGAACCTCTCTTTGAGTTTTCCGGCGCTTGTGCCGGTTGTGGTGAGACTCCCTACGTTAAATTAGTCAGTCAGCTATTTGGCGATCGCATGATAGTGGCTAATGCCACCGGTTGTTCATCTATCTACGGAGGTAATTTACCGACAACGCCCTGGGCAGTTAACGCCGAAGGTCGCGGTCCGGCCTGGTCGAATTCCCTCTTTGAAGATAATGCCGAATTTGGCTTAGGATTCCGAGTTTCCATCGATAAACAGGCAGAATTTGCCGCCGAACTGTTAGCAACCCTCGCTAGTGAAATCGGAGAAAGTCTAGCGGCAGATATTCTCAATTGTCACCAAGTGGATGAAGCGGAAATTTACGAACAACGGCAACGGGTAGAGGCCCTAAAATCCCGTTTAGGGCAATTAACCCCGACCACGCAAGTGAAAATGTTGTTATCTGTGGTTGATTATCTGGTTAAGAAAAGTGTCTGGATTGTCGGGGGTGACGGTTGGGCCTACGACATCGGTTATGGTGGCTTAGATCACGTTTTAGCCAGTGGTCGCAATGTCAATATTTTGGTCATGGATACGGAAGTTTACTCGAATACGGGCGGCCAGGCCTCGAAAGCTACTCCTCGCGCCGCCGTAGCTAAATTTGCTTCTGGTGGCAAACCCAGCCCGAAAAAAGACCTCGGTTTAATGGCCATGACCTACGGTAACGTCTATGTGGCCAGCGTGGCTATGGGGGCAAGAAACGAGCAAACTATCAAAGCTTTCCTAGAAGCGGAAGCTTATAACGGGCCATCGTTAATTATCGCCTATTCTCACTGTATTGCTCACGGGATCAACATGACCACCGCCATGAACCATCAAAAAGAAGTGGTGGAAAGCGGTCGCTGGTTAATGTACCGTTATCATCCCGATTTAGCTAAAGAAGGCAAAAATCCCCTGCAATTGGACAGCCGTGCGCCTAAGCTTACCGTAGCGCAAACTCTCTACTCGGAGAATCGCTTTAAGATGTTGGCCACCAGTAAGCCGGAGGAAGCTAAACGTCTGCTCAAAGAAGCACAAGCAGATGTGGATACGCGCTGGCAAATGTATCAGTATTTAGCAGCAAAAGGTACAGGGAGCAACGAATAGTTATGAATCTACACACTACTTACATGGGTTTGCAATTGCGATCGCCGCTAGTCATCGGTGCGGCCGCACCCTTGAGCGAGGATATCGACAATATCAAGAGAATGGAAGACTTTGGGGCCGCTGCCGTGGTTTTACACTCCTTTTTCGAGGAGCAGATTAAACACGAAAGACTGGCTCTACACCATCATTTTACCCACGGAGCCGAGAGTTTTGCGGAAGCTTTGACTTATTTTCCCGAACCGGAGGTTTTTCACGTTGGTTCCGACGAATATCTCAACCATATTCGCAAAGCCAAAGAAATGGTCGATATTCCCATTATTGCCAGTCTCAACGGTGAGACCTCTGGGGGATGGTTGGAGTATGCCATTCAAATTCAACAAGCGGGCGCTGATGCTTTGGAGTTGAATGTTTATTATGTTCCCAACGACCTAGAATTAACCGGAAATCACGTCGAACAAAACTATGTTGATATCCTCAAAATTGTCAAATCGGAGGTATCAATTCCCGTCTCGATGAAGTTAAGTCCCTACTTTAGCAATACGGCCAATATGGCTAAACAATTAGCGGAAGCAGGGGCCGATGGGTTGGTATTATTTAACCGTTTCTATCAGCCGGATATCGACTTAGACACCTTGGATGTTCACCCTAATATTATCCTCAGTAATCCCCAAGCAATGCGTTTACCCCTGCGCTGGATTGCCATGCTTTACGGTCGTGTAGCGACGGATTTTGCCGCTACCAGTGGTATTCATAACGCCATCGACGTGATCAAAATGATGATGGTAGGGGCAAAAGCGACCATGTTAGTTAGTGTTTTATTACGCCACGGTTTGGAGGAAATTACCAAGATCGAACAGGGTTTATTGCATTGGTTGGAAGAAAATGAGTACGAATCGATCGAGCAGTTAATTGGCAGTATGAGTCAAATGAATTGCCCAGATCCGACTGCTTTTGAACGGGTACAGTATATGAAAGCCCTGCAAAGTTACGAACCTGTTTGGAAACGTTTTCAAACCACCAGCAAATAAAAGTGGGAAGTGGGGAGCTTTTTTCAGTGTTGCCAAAGGCACGGCGTAGCCGTCCAGTAAACAGTAATCAGTAATCAGTGAACTGAAAACTTGGGGGATCGGCACCCCCCTTATCAAGGGGGGCAGGGGGGATCGGCACCCCCCTTATCAAGGGGGGCAGGGGGGATCGGCACCCCCCTTATCAAGGGGGGCAGGGGGGATCGAACCTAAAATCGATTTTTAATTTAATTATAACCAGCTACTTAACTGAAAACTGAAAACTTACATCTGATCACTGATAACTGATAACTGACAAAAAAATCCAGGAGGATATAACTATGAACGAGAATCAAAGGAAAAAAATCGGTATTCTTACCAGTGGTGGCGATTGCCCGGGGTTAAACGCGGTAATTCGTGCCGTGGTGAAATCATCAAAACTCAAGGGTTGGGATGTGTACGGCATTCCCTACGGGACCGACGGTTTTATGCAGATTGCCGAGGGAAAATATCACCCCCAAGATTTGATCCTGACTCAGCATGGCTATAACCTACCCGGGGTCTTGAAAGGATTAGACGTTTTGCAGTTTCTTAGTGGTAGTGTTTTGGGTTCTTTAAGCAAAGGACATCCCGAAAACCCAGAAATTGCCACGAAAATCCTGCAAGGATACGAAATGCTGGGATTAGATGCCCTGATCGTCGTTGGAGGCGATGGGAGCATCGATATCATCTACGATCTCGCCCAGAAAGGCAATTGGAATATTATCGCGGTTCCCAAAACCATCGATAATGACGTTCCCTATACGGAATGGGCAGTCGGTTTTACCACTGCCGTCGATATCGTTACTCAAGCTTTGTATGATCTCACCTTTACCGCCGCTAGTCACGAAAGGGTGATGATTGTGCAGGTGATGGGTAGAGATGCCGGTCATTTAGCCCTTCATGCTGGGATTGCCGGGGGGGCCGATGCGATTTTTATTCCCGAATTAACCCCGGCTCTCACTCCCGCAATTATCGACGGTTGTTGTCGTCATTTGGCAGAATTACGCGCTCAAGGTCGTAAATTCGCTCTTATTGTGATTTCTGAGGGTGTTAAAAACGAAGATAACCAAAAAGAGAAGTATATTGCCGATTATTTAGAAAAATTAATATTTGACAAAACTCGCTCTTTGTGCGTTACCGATCCCGTCTTCTGTTATCTCAATTCCATGGATGTGCGGGCCATGTCTTTGGGACACCTGCAAAGAAGTCGTCCTCCTTTGGCCATGGATCGACTGTTAGCCACGGCTTTCGGCATTAAGGCCGTAGAATTAATTGAACAGGGAAAACTCGATCGCGTGGTGATTTGGCGCGGGGGACAAGTGCGTAGTTTGCCCCTGAAACCGGTGATCAAAATTATCAAACAATGTCATCAAGAGCATCGCTGTGCCTATCCCGTGGATCCTGATGGTTTTATCGTCAAAACAGCCCGTTCTTTGGGAATTTACCTAGGGGAAAATCCCACGACCACGACCGAGACGGCAGTAGTTCCGCAAGCTGTGGAGGCGTTGGTTTAGTTATAATAAAGCGAGAAGGGTTGCTAATACTTTCTCGCTTTGTTAATTGGTTAAGATTAGGCATTTCTAAACGCTACAATTACGGGAGATACTGACAGCTACTGTCGAAATAAAGAAACTTTTTTAAAGAGTGTAATTAATTTTCTGAGCATAAACTTTTATTATTATAAACCCGAACTGTATATCCTTATCAACCCGACGAATCAAATTCTTTTCTGTCAAATTTGTGGCTTTTCTCGCGAAACAGGTGCAAGATTTTGAGAGAATCGTCGTTCAAAACCTTGCGTCTTCATAGGTCCGCGTCCTGTAGGGGCGAAGCATTCGGGCAATAACCTATCGGTGAAACCAGAGATTTTCTATCCGAATGCTTCGCCCCTACTTTTTCAGCCAGCCCTAATTAATTTTCTAAGCATAAACTTTTATCATTATAAACCCGAACTGTATATCCTTATCAACCCGACGAATCAAATTCTTTTCTGTCAAATTTGTGGCTTTTCTCCCGAAACAGGTGCAAGATTTTGAGAGAATCGTCGTTCAAAACCTTGCATCTTCATCGGCCCGCGTCCTGTAGGGGCGAAGCATTCGGGCATAACCTATCGCTAAAACCGTAGATTTCCTATCCGAATGCTTCGCCCCTACTTTTTCAGCAAACCCTACATAAAGACTTCTACTATCAGTAATGAGGTTATAAGATTGAACTATTGGACAAGCTTCAATGAGATGTCTAATCTCTTGAAAATAGTCATTAATCAACCAATTCTATCTCCTCAATTTCTTCTTTGTCTTGCAGTAAAGCTTCTAGCATCCAAGCTTCTCCCATCCATTCATCAAAGTCTAAGGTATGCTGCAATTCATTGTTTTCAAATCGTCTGAGAAATTCTTGTGTCTGCTTATTAAGGGGGGATTAAGGGGGGATCCCCCCGCCTATCGGCACCCCCCTTATCAAGGGGGGCAGGGGGGATCGAACCTAAAATCCATTTTTAATTTAATTATAACCAGCTACTTATTTTCAAAAAAAGTTATTCGTTCTTGGGTGCGCTTAATTCCTTCTTGAAGTTCTTGCAGTCTTTCGGTTAATGCGTCTTCAATAAATTTTTTTAAGGAGTTTAGATGTTTAGAACTCAGTTTTACTTCAGCCATAATGCTTCCGAGTCGATAATCGCTGCTGTTTGCCATTCGTCAGTCCATCCTAATTCTAGTTCATCTACTGCTAAAAAAGCTTGGGCGAGTTCTTCTGCTTCTTGTTGTTGTCGCCATTGTTGTAAAATTGAGGCGATGAAAATGCTTTTATCTTCTACTTTCTGGTTTAGGTAATTAACCAGTTCATCGGGTAAAGAAATGGAGATTTTAGCCATTGTTATCTCTTTAGCTATTTGATTCTAATATAGACTATTTTGATTGAGCTAAAATAACAGAATTAAGGGGGAAAGATTCAGTTTCTAAACGAGTTAAATCAACAATTTGACTAGCTTGATCAATATCAATTCCAACTAATTTTCCTTCGCTATCAAAATCTAAAACAATATCAGGGGCGATTTCTTGAGAATCGGTGCTTGTTTTTTCTGATAGGCTAATGTATAGAGAATCGGTTTCAGGATAATAACTAAATTTCATTTTTTACTCCTTAAAGTTACGATCTGGGAAGGCGTTATGAATGGTTTCTCCATCATCTAGAGTGACAACTCGCAAGTATTTTCCTAATTCGGGAATGTATAACCAATGACGAATGCGTCCATTTGGTTCTATTTCTCGTCTAACTGGATTCTGGATAGCCTGTTGACACCATTCTCGCTTAAGATAGGGTCTTTTGACCAAGACTTGTTCTTCAAAGTAGCGGGTAGTTTTCATTCATCATTTTTCTGATCGATTCCTTCTATCATAATTTTAACGAAATTTAGATAAATTTCCCCAGATACTAAATTCTCCCCCCTTAAAAAGGGGGGCAGGGGGGGATCAAATCCCATCACACAAACCCCTATCCTCCTCCCTGACACCAGAATTAGGATTGTGCAAATAAGCCCGCACCCAATCGCAACTACGCCCCATTAAATCACTTAAACCCCAGTCTGTCCCAAGATTCCAGAGTTTGATAGTCTTGTCAGCACTACCGCTCACCAAAGTCTTGCCGTCGGGACTAAAATTAACGCTTATGACAGAGTTATCATGCCCCTTGAGGGTGCGAATTTCTTCGCCTGTTTCTACATTCCAGAGTTTGATAGTCTTGTCATCACTACCGCTCACCAAAGTTTTGCCGTCGGGACTAAAATTAACGCTATTGACATAGCTATCATGCCCCTTGAGGGTGCGGATTTCCTTGCCTGTTTCTACATTCCAGAGTTTGATAGTGTTGTCCCAACTACCGCTCACCAAAGTCTTGCCGTCGGGACTAAAATTAACGCTTGTGACAAAGTTATCATGCCCCTTGAGGGTGCGGATTTCTTGGCCTGTTTCTACATTCCAGAGTTTGATAGTTTTGTCCCAACTACCGCTCACCAAAGTCTTGCCGTCGGGACTAAAATTAACGCTATAGACATCGCTATCATGCCCCTTGAGGGTGCGGATTTCTTCGCCTGTTGACCCATTCCAGAGTTTGATAGTGTTGTCATTACTACCGCTCACCAATGTCTTGCCGTCGGGACTAAAATTAACGCTTTTGACAGAGCCATCATGCCCTTTGAGGGTGCGGATTTCTTGGCCTGTTTCTACATCCCAGAGTTTGATAGTCTTGTCCCTACTACCGCTCACCAAAGTCTTGCCGTCGGGACTAAAATTAACGCTTGTGACAAGCTCATCATGCCCCTTGAGGGTGCGGATTTCTTGGCCTGTTTCTACATTCCAGAGTTTGATAGTGTTGTCAACACTACCGCTCACTAAAGTCTTGCCGTCGGGACTAAAATTAACGCTATAGACAGTGCTATCATGCCCCTTGAGGGTGCGGATTTCTTGGCCTGTTTCTACATTCCAGAGTTTGATAGTGTTGTCACCACTACCGCTCACTAAAGTCTTGCCGTCGGGACTAAAATTAACGCTTCTGACAGCGCTATCATGCCCCTTGAGGGTGCGGATTTCTTGGCCTGTTTCTACATTCCAGAGTTTGATAGTGTTGTCCTCACTACCGCTCACCAAAGTCTTGCCGTCGGGACTAAAATTAACGCTATTGAAAAAGCTACCATGCCCCTTGAGGGTGCGGATTTCTTTGCCTGTCTCGACATTCCAGAGTTTGATAGTGTTGTCCTCACTACCGCTCACCAAAGTCTTGCCGTCGGGACTAAAATTAACGCTTAAGACATAGCTATCATGCCCCTTGAGGGTGCGGATTTCTTTGCCTGTTTCTACATTCCAGAGTTTGATAGTCT
>NZ_SFBO01000159.1:0-21637 GCF_007095705.1 Microcystis sp. Msp_OC_L_20101000_S702 | reverse complement strand
ATACACATCAATTTCTTTAATTTCTGAGGTGACTTCTTTGCTGACAACTACTGTACCGTAGGGAGAAAGAAGGGTTTCTAGGAAGTCTTTGCTAAATTTATCCCAAATAAAGCGAGTCATTTCAGTTATCAGTTACCAGTTATCAGTTATCAGTGACTACCACCTAAACTCGGTAGCTTGAAAAAGGTTAATTGCCTCAGTTGCTGATTTTAGCCTCCAGATTAATCATCGAGAATTGAGCAAGCGATCGCATTTATGATCTGATTCTAATTTATTGAGGGTCAGTAAGAATAGTGATAATTGACATTTCTTAAGATTTTATCTCCGACTACTGATAATTAACATTAACATCGACAAAAAAACTTTCTAAAATTTGCTTAGATAAAGATAGATATTGACATTTGCTGTTAAATTAGTCAGCTTATCGCCTCTGCTAAAGATGCCTTCTGGCAATCAAAACCCAGAAAACCAATCGCGTGAACTGATTGAAGAAAAATTGCGTTAAGCGGGATAGTCTATCAACCTCAATGGCAGTTTAAAACTCCTTTCTAGCAAGAATTTACTAATATTAAGCCAGCACTATTTAACGGATATATCTTTTAATTACCTGATACTTTTTAAGAGATTAACTATCTCATCGGGGAATCTTTGCTGTAATTATTTATCGGATAATCGCGACAACAGAATCATAAAATTTTGCCTTACTTTTTGGGTATCGGGATGATTTTCTCCTAATCTTTCTTGATAAATAGCAATATCATAAAATTTTGCCTTACTTTTTGGGTATCGGGATGATTTTCTCCTAATCTTTCTTGATAAATAGCAATAGCTCTCACATACAACGGTTCCGCTTCTGCGTATCTGCCTTGGTATTTGTATAATTCTGCTAAATTATTGAGACTGGTAGCAACATCGGGATGGTTTTCTTCTAATAGCTGTTCTATCAGAGAAAGGGAGCGCTTATACAACGATTCTGCTTCTGCGTATTTGCCTTGGTATTTGTATAATAGTGCTAAATTATTGAGACTGTTAGCAAAATAGAGATTGTTTTCTCCTAATAGCTGTTCTATCAGAGAAAGGGAGCGCTTATACAAGGGTTCCGCTTCTGCGTATCTGCCTTGGGAGCAGTATAATCCTGCTAAATTATTGAGACTGGTAGCAAAATAGAGATTGTTTTCTCCTAATAGCTGTTCTATCAGAGAAAGGCATCTCTTACACAAGGGTTCCGCTTCTATGTATCTGCCTTGACTGAGGTATAATTCTGCTAAATTATTGAGAATGTTAGCAAAATAGAGATTGTTTTCTCCTAATAGCTGTTCTATCAGAGAACGGGAGTGCTTATACAACGATTCTGCTTCTGCGTATTTGCCTTGACAGCGGTATAATGTCGCTAAATTATCGAGCCTAATAGCAAAATCGAGATTGTTTTCTCCTAATCGCTGTTTTATCAGAGAAAGGGAGTGCTTACACAACAGTTCTCCTTCTGCGTATTTGCCTTGTAATTCATATAACACTGCTAAATTATTGAAAATGTCAGCAACATAGGGATGGTTTTCTCCTAAGCGAGATTGGATTTCTTCACAACATTTTGTTAAGGTAACTGCTGCTAAATCATATTCTCCCTGTCCCTTATAAAACAAAGCTACCCCAAGAAACACCTGAATTAAATTATCTTCCGGGTTGGGAATATCATCTAACATGGTTTGACTGACAAGTTGCAGATGGGGAATTGCGGGATTTACTGCTGTAATAATCTCCCTTGTGGGGGTTTGCGGGATAGTTTTAGCAATGGTTAACAAAGTTTCCACAAAAGCGCATCGATAAAGAGAATTTATCTCAGTAATTGCCTGTAATTTCTCTTGAAAAAATTCTCTCACGAGGGGATGAATCCGATAAAAAGAATAGTCCTCATCCACGGGTTGCATCAGATGAGAATTATCCAATTGTCCCCGCGCTTCTTCTAGTTCGCTTTCGGTAATTTCCGTGGATTTTGCCGTATCTTCTAGCAACGTCCAAGCAATAGCCACCGGTGCGAATAAACTCAACAGCATTGCCACTTTTTGAACAGCAGAACTTAAATCATCCCAACTGATTTTAATTGCGGCTGCTACCCCTAAATGTCCATAATCTCTGTGGTTTCTTTCCTTGGTTAAAGCAGTATGAGCTAAATTTAATTTATCGCGTAAATGGCTAAACTTTAAATGACGATTTTTCGCTAAATATTCCCCCACCAACTCCACTGCTAAGGTTAAGCGTCCTAAAATTTTGTGACAAATCTGTTCTACTAAAGCTTTTTCTTTCTCAACTTTAGCAGTACCAACAATTTTGGTTAATAACTCTACACATTTATCCAAGGGTAAAACATCTAAAGCTATAGACTCAAATTCCGTACTAAGACACCTTTCCCTAGTGGTGACTAATATCTTAATCCTAGAATCTTTTGGTAACATTTGATCGGGAATTCGGTCGATATTGGGGACATCATCGAGAATTAATAATAATTTTCCCTGCTGAGGTAGCCAATTTTGCCAATACCAGTCCACTTGTTTTTCTAAAGATTCTTTTTTCAATATTTCTGGTAAAGATAGATAAGGACCGGCTAATTTAACTATTTCTTCTGCTAAACCCGATAGTCGCAAGGATAACCAATATTGTGCCGCGTATTCCTGTTGGTATCGTTTCGCATATTCCAAAGCTAAAGCGGTTTTTCCTATTCCCCCTAACCCTTCCACCGCGCAAACAATCACCCCTTGTTCTGTTTGCAATTTCTGATGAATTAAGGTTAACTCATCTTCCCTCCCGACAAAATTAACCGTACTTTTGCCCACATTACTAGGTATAGAGGGAATACTTACTTTTTTAGACGATTTTTCACTCCTGCGATCACACGATTAAATGTGGGAAAATAACGCTTAAAAGTTGACTCAGTATCTAATTCCGCTTCGTAGGTCAGGGAAACAAAAGGGGGTATAGTAGATATGGCCGCTTTTAATTTGGCTGCTGCCGATCGCTCTGGTTGATTGAGTTTAGCCAGAATTTGATTTAATAATTCTAAGATTTGTGCAGAAGCAAGTTCTAGGGGTGGTTCTTTGGTAATTGCCGTCAATTCTGTGACAATTTCTGCTACCATTACCTCGGCATCAGGAAAAGATGCTTCTTGACTCTCGCTGGCGATTAAATCCCATTTTTCTCGTTCCAATTCTTTAATTTCTATGCGCTTATCGTTTATGCGTTGCTCCAAAAGAACTTTATCTTCTGAACGCGCAACTGTCCACGCATCGCGGATTCCCGCTAATTGTTCTTTTAAGCGTTGAATATTTTTATCGAGATTTTGTAATTCGTCAGTAGCCATGGGAAAATAAGCTTAAATTACAGGGTTAATTTAATTATGATCTATCCATCTAGAAATGTCATTCCTGTGGCTGTCCCCCACTCCCCAACACCCAACCCCTCACGGATCACAGAAAAAGCCTAGCTCAATCTGGAAATTTTGATTATGATCATTAGTAATTGACCTTTATTTGTGATATAGATTCAAAGGAGAGACACGGTGTCCACAGAAGTCATCGAAAAGCGTTCCACAGCGACAATCCGTAAACCAGCACCGCGTTATCGCGTTTTACTCCACAATGACGACTTTAACTCGATGGAGTATGTGGTTCAGAGTTTAATGCAAACGATCGCCGGTATGACGCAACCCCAAGCAGTTGATATCATGATGGAAGCGCACACTAATGGTACGGCCTTGGTGATTACCTGCATCCAAGAACACGCGGAATTTTACTGTGAAACCTTGAAAAATAAAGGTTTAACCAGCAGCATCGAACCCGATGAATAAAAGATTGCGGGTAATTGCCACTTACCCAGTCCCCCTGCGACTGGGAATTTTTATTTTGCTCCTACTTTTTCTCTGGTTGCCGATCGCACTTCCCCTCTATCACTTTTTTGCCACTAATGCCAATCTTGTCTCAATTTTGACCCTTTCTGTTCTCTATCTGGAATTTTTGGGGTTATCCCATTGGTGGGGACGGACAATTTATGGCGATGAGGGATTAGCCGATTATGGGTTGATTTGGCGAAGAAAAACGCTGATCAAGTTAATTAACGGGTTAGCGATCAGTTTATTTTTCACTTTCTCGCTTTTTCTGTCCCAAGGGTTCCTAGGTTGGTTAAATTTCTTACCCGCAAATCCCCAAATCAGCAAAATCATCCTGGAGGGGTTTTTAGTCGCTTTAGCGGTGGGTTTTGCGGAAGAATTGCTATTTCGGGGCTGGTTACTGGGAGAATTAGAAAAGGATTATCGTTCCGCTATCGCTCTAGTGATTAGTGCCTTAATTTTCGCTCTTGCTCACTTTATTAAACCTTTAGCCGAAATTATCCGCACTTTTCCCCAATTTCCTGCCTTAGTCTTGCTAGGATTGGTTCTCGGTTGGGCCAAACGCGCCTGTGGTGGTAATTTGGGTAAAAGTATCGGTCTGCACGCGGGTTTAGTCTGGGCATACTATATATTAAATGTGGGTCAGTTAATTAAATACACTGGTACTGTTCCCGATTGGTTAACTGGAATCGATAAAAATCCTTTAGCGGGAGTGATGGGTTTACTTTTCCTGACAATTCTAGCTATCTGGATCAGAAAAAAGCAGTTTTGAGTGAACGATAGGGGATTAAATCAATTACTATAAAGGGGAAATTGCCCATGAGAGTTATAGCCGATTTCAATTTTTGATGGGTTATTTTTAGTTTAATTCTCTGGCTAATGATTGGCAATCTCCTCTACTATATGCAAGTAATTGTTTTACGTCAAAAGAACCCACAGGTTAATTCCTCTCCTGTTGTCAGGAGTCAATCCTTCAATGTTTCTGACCTATTCTTTTTATTTTGGTCACGGGGAGGGGAAGGAATCCGAGTATCATTATCCGAGGAATTAACGGGTGGTAATGGAGTATTTAGTAATTAAAAAATTGATGTTTATTCAATAAGTTTTTGACAATCTAGATTATCTTGCAAAGCTCGATCGATATCCGATTTCCAAGCTCTGTCATTATACCAACGTTTTGCCCAAAATTGAGCTTCTTTAAAGTTATCAGAAGTTGGGGGGATTTTGCACAAAATTTCAAAAGCACCTTCTCTACCCGGCACATCAGCGACAAAATTATCGACAGCTAGTCCTATTGCTTGCTGAATTAACCTTAATTCATTTAATTGAGTCCCACACTTGTAATAAAACTGATCACCTTGTTGCTTTTGCAAGTCTTGCAGTTGTTGAATATTCTTTTCTAAGCTAATATTAAAATCTCGTTTAGTACAAATTTCTGGAATACTAGGTGAGGGTTCCTTATCGGGAGTTCTTTGTGGTAGCAATGATAATAAGGACAAAATAATAAACGTACCAAGTAGTAATAGTACCGACGAAAAGGTAGAATCCTCCTCCTTAACTAATTTTTCTAATTCTTGTTTAACCCATTGAATATTAAATACCTCTTGATAAATTCGATTGGTCACTTCTAGATACTCATCATTTTTAATCACTAATTCTGCTTGCTGAAGTGCCAATTTTTCTGGTTTGTTATCAGCAAAGACTCCCCCCTGCTGCAAAATTTCTTGATAGATTTCTAATCTTGACCTAACATTTTTATCAGGAGTTAAGAGACTGTTTTGTATTTTCTGGAGATGGTCTGCTGCTTTATTTTGTAACCAATTTTCTACAATATTTTTCTGAATCAATTGTTCAATTTTTGGTTTTTCTTGTCCTTCTCGTAACTCATTTTTATTGTCGATTAGCAAAAGGATAACTATTATCGTTAACTCCCAGTTACCACCTGTCCAAGCTGGAATTTCCTCAATTAAAGCTGCTCTTTGATTCTCATCAAATTCAGTCCTTAATAGTATTTTATCTAGTTGATCTACTTTTTCGTAGTATGCAGGGATTTTATTTAATTCCGTTGTCACCCAATTTTCATTAAAAACATTTCTATAAATCTTATTATAAACTTTTAACTTTTGTCGGTCTTGAACTACCAATCCCGTTAAGCGTAATTCTATTTGATCGCGACTACCATCATCGGTAATTTCACCATTTTTTAAAATTTCTAGGTAAAGCTTCAGCATTCTTCTACCCGTGACAAGCTTATTTAATAAACGATTCCGAATAGTTTTTAGGTGTTCTGGACTATCTTGAGATACCCAGTTACTAATTACTTGCGACTGGATAAAATCGCCGACATTAATCGGGGTTGCTGGGGATTCCTTGCCAAATCCAGGGCGAGATGTGGAGATTAAATGACAAATTTTTTGAGTTAAAAACGGTTGTCCACCTGTCCATTCTATAACCTCCTCTAAAACCCGTTCCGGTGCGATAACTTTGTCCTGCAATCCCTCGGCAAGTTTTCTGGCATCCTTTATAGTAAATCCAGATAATCGAATATCTTGACCAATATTAAAAGGACTACGATTATTATCTCGAATAAAGTTAGAAACTGCCGCTACCCCCAACATACAAAAGGTTAGACGTTGGTAATCCCTATTATAAGGACGTTTTTCATGACAGCTACGCAGCCAAGCAAAGAAATCATCTGTGGAAAATTTTAAACTCAGAACGCTATCAATTTCATCGAAACAGATAACAATAGGTTGGGATACCTCCTTTAAGAGAATTTCCTCAACAAATTGATCAAGACGATTAATAGCTGATTTGTAGGCTCGTTCATCCCACCAAGTTTGCTCTTTTCCCCGAATAGAAAGATCAAATCGTTTAACCAGTTGCTCAAATAATACTCGATACCAAATATCTTCGGAGATGTTTTTTCCTATACCACTCAAATCAATGGTAGCACAATCAATATTATCCTCTTTCAGTCGTTTTTGTGTCTGTACCCACAAACTTGATTTTCCCATCTGACGGGAATTTAACACATAGCAATACTGTCCATTTTTTAGATAGTTATAAAATATATCATCTGCTTCCCGCTTGATATAACTAGGTGCATTTAGGGGGACGCTGCCTCCAACATAATAAAAATTGGTCGCCATAGGATTAAAATTAGCAATTTGTCTGATTGGTTAAGTTCGATGAATAATTTAATCAAAGGTTATCTGTCCCTAAGCTAGTCCGCATTTAAAGTTCTGGGTTCGATGGGGGAACGGGGAACAGGTGAAAACGAATATTAGATTTAGATGTACAACAGTTTAACTCAATATATTGGATTTTAGGAGGATAGGCGATACCTAAAATAGTCGCTGTATAGTGGATAACGGGGTTGAACAGCATTCTGCACAAAGGTTACTAATCCTAAACTATGAAGTTGCCAATTAATTGCTGCACCTAAATCAACGGGAGAAGAGGACTCTACAACCTTTTTCATTCCTGCTGCTAGGTTTGGATGTTCTTGTAAGTTTAGCAAATGTCCTCGCAAATGATCCCCATAAATTCCCGCTTCCGTGGCTGCTGTCTCTAAAAAATCTGCTAAAGACAGTTGTTTTTGGGTAATCCCATAAATCGCTTTTTGGATTAAATAGGGATGTCCCCCGACAAGATTAATTATTTTTTGCAGTTCATCTTTTCCCAAGTTAGCCTGATATTTATTAGCTAGAGTCAAGACCTGTTCTAGAGTAAAATCAGGTAACAGTATTTCTGTTCCTACATTCACAGGAGATTTATTCAGGTCAGCAGGAACATAATTTTCTGTGGAATAGGTGATAATTAAGTGTAACTTTTGCCAAGTATTATTATTTTTTGCCTCCTCGTGCCAAAGACGAAATAAACTAAGGAAATCGTCAGCAACGCTGGTATAGGTAAAGAGACTATCTATCTCCTCTAAAACTAAAATTAGGGGTTTATCCAGCTTTTTGAGCAAATGGTCTTCAAAATAGGCAGTACAGCTATAAAGTCCTAATCCTTCTAGCCATTTTTCCTGAAAGAGAGCAGCTAACCCTAATTTCTTGGAAATAATCAAGGCAAACCAAGAGAGCAATCGGTCTAAATCGCCGAGAATTCCTTTGCCTGCTTGTAAAAAACTCAAACTGACGGTTTTATACTGTCTTTTGTCAACTTGACTCAAAATTCTATCGACTAATAGGGTTTTACCCATCCCCTTGGCTGATTTAATCCGCAATAATGAACCTGCTTGACTCACCGTCTCCAGACAAAGCTGTTCCACTGGAGGACGTTCAACATACTTGGAAAAATCCGCAGCCCGGTTTTCTCCCTCATCCTCAGACGTGGCAGCCGGTGTTTCCTCCAACTTATCCCAGTCAGCGATTTCTCGATAATCAAGGCCTAATTTTTGACAAATTTCAAAAAAATTGAGATTACTAATCGATTTACCGTTAAGAAAACGGCTAATAGTCGATCTTGCGAATCCTAACTCCTCAGCAAGCAGCTCTTGACTTGCGTAACCATTGAGTTTAACTGCTTGTTTGACTCTAGGGATATATTCTGATTTTACTTTAAGCGATCGCCCCATAAACTTCCATCAATCGACGCAATCTCTATTTTATCGCAAAAAACTCAGACATATCTCAGTCATTCTCAGTCATGAACTCAGAGAGTCATGACTGAGGATCAAGATGTACTGGTCGAAGTGTATTTATAAACTACACAAAACAGAATGCTTGACATATTTCCTTCTAAGTCCAAAGACAAGGGTGATTCTGGGACTTCAGCTAAGTCTGACAATTATTTAACCTCCGCGGAGAAGTCTCTTTTATCTGATTTACTCAAAGTTAGGGCTGCCACTGCCTTGAGCTTTGAAATTGAAACAGATAGAATTGGAGAAGCTGACTTACAAGATAAATTAGAAAAACTAGCGGACAAAGGCTATATCAAAGTCAATGAAGAAGAAAGCTACAAAATCTTTACTCCCACTTGGAAAACTCGTTGGCTGAGGGTAAATGGTATTTTGTAGTCAGGTTCTAACGGAATTAGACAAGTTTCCTTTTTTCAGTTCATTCACCCATTACCTATTTTTGGTAGATTCTCAGACAACTGCTGCCACCGATCTTTTCAGCGAAATACGGAAACTTCTGGGAGAAGATCGGTGGCCTTTTGTCGTGACTGCGATAATTATTGGAGTAGCAGTTGAAACTGGAAGTAGCTATTTCTCAGCTTTTAGGATTCGTCATTTATTTCCCGATTTAAAAAAGGATTTTTTAAATACTTTTGTTAGGTTATTAATTCTCAAAGTTCTTATATCAATACTCTTATACCTTTTTATTCAATTTATATTTTCTCTATTAAGCTCAATCGAGGATAATGTATATGTTGGTTTAATCATTGCTCTGGTCTTCGGTTTTATTATTAGTTCCTTAAACCCTAATTTAGAACAAATCGACCAAGTAACGGGTGGATTTAGCTTATCGACAATTAATCCTGTCTCCAGTCTGATCAAAAAGCTATTAGAGTTGTACCAAGGATTTCAAATATCTATTATTAAGCCTTTAGATACGAAACTGCTAAAGAAGAGAACCAGCCTATATAATTCTATCAAGCCTAGATTTAATTGTTTTCAAATAGTTACTCTTCAGGAATACATCCAAGAATTAATCAGTAGATTTACCCTGAAAGAAACGCAAGAGAAATATCAAGGAAGATTAAACGCTATCATCGGGGGAAATTTTAGTGACGAGAATAAGAAGAGAGAAATATTAATATGGTTATTATTTGATATTATGGAGGTTACTTATGAAGAGATCAATAAAATTAGAAATCACCCAGATCAATCAGAAATTTTAATAAGACTGGGAGAAATAGAACAGGGGAATAGTACGATAAATTAAACGTCGGCCAGTTAATTAAATACACTTGTACTGTTTTTGATCGATTAACTGGAATTGATAAAAATCCTTGAGGGGGAGTGATGGGTTGACTTTTCCTGACAATTCTCACCATCTGGACCAGAAAAAAAGTAACCGATGTAAAACCGAGCAGTTAGACTGTCTTCTCTCCCTGACAGGTGTTTTGAGGGGTTTTTTCGCCCATAAGTATTAAGGGGTATGCTGCCGATATGTCCGATGAATGACAATTTTCTAGCGATCGAGCCTTTCCACTACGGAAATTCGAGTTTATTATAAAAAGAAATCCTCTCTCAGGTAAGAGCGGTAGTATGGCTTACTCGACACAGCAGTTAATTGAAATCCTCGAGCGAGAAATGCACGCCACTTGCAAAGGGGAACGTCTGTTACTCTCTCCGGCGGAGCGCATTGATAATCCGGTGATTGCCAAGGCGATCAATCTAGAAAAGGTGGGCAAAGTCTTCGCCTATCAGGATTTTCGCCGCCAAGTTCACGATTATCAACAAAAATATCAGGTTTCGGGCATTATCTGGCGTGTTTGTCAATGGGGCGATCGCACTCTTCGTTATCCCGAAATTCATAATCAATTAGTTCCCGTCGCGGGTGACAAGGAAATTCTCATGGCTGCCAAAGCTTCCGTTTTAGAGTTTTGGAACAGTATCACCCCTAATATGAATTTTTGGTGGGCGCTTAACTCCCGTCCTCCCATTTCTGCCGATTCTCTAGCTGAATTAGTCGCCCAGTCCGAATGGGCGGAGTTAGATGTGGCGCGTACAGAATTATATCTCGGCCTCTGTTGGGGTAATCCTTTAGAACACCAGTATCAATGGGCGCAACCCTTTTCCGGTTGTCATCGCATTATCGCAGCCGTCGATGAACCTAGTTCGATTAAGGTATAAAGGACTTCCAAAAACTAAACCATTCATTCATTCTATTGTAGCCATTGATATCAAAACAGGTGTTTTTGAATTAACAAAAGATATCCTCACGGCTTTCGATCAACTTTTAACCCGATTTTTACAAGAGTTCTTATCTAGTCTTAAATTAGCAAAAGTTGCCAAAAATTAGGGAAAAAGTTCATTGATAAACTGCGCTATCTTCTAGCTTATGTGTGTCAAGAAATCAGCTTTTTACACTAGATAGATAAAGTCATAAAATGTTAACAAATGTTGTCGAAATGGGATGTTTCTACCGCTAAATGTTAAATTTTATTACAGGATGCAACATTTGTGGTCTAGATGGATTTAGATTATCAAAATAAATGGCCAATTAAATACCCTCTTTATCTGATTTGCCCTACCATCACCTCAGTTATTAGTTATCGGTGAAGATTGTTAAGTAAACGGTAATGTTTCCCCATGACGGATTTAATTCTACAAAATCGTTACAAAGTCCTGCGATTAATTGCCGATGGTGGTTTCGGAGAGACTTTTTTGGCAGAAGATAGCCAAATGCCTTCAAAACGTCTCTGTCTGATTAAACAGCTAAAACCGATTAATGATAATCCCCAGGTTCACAATCTTGTCAAAGAAAGATTTGAGCGAGAAGCGGCTATCCTAGAAAAATTGAGCGAAAATAGTCCTCAAATTCCCAAACTGTACGCTTATTTTGAGGAAAATAATCAATTTTATTTAGTGGAGGAATTTATCGAGGGGGAAACTCTCAGCCAAAGAATACAGAGTAAAGGAGTTTTTAGCGATGATCAAGTCAAAGAGATTTTAGTTAGTATTCTACAGGTTTTAATTTATGTTCACGGACAAAAAATTATCCATCGAGATATAAAACCCGATAATATCATTCTACGGATTTATGATAATTTACCGATCCTAATTGATTTCGGTGCGGTTAAAGAAACTATGGGAACGGTGGTTTCTAATTCGGGCCATTCTCTTAATTCTATTGTTATCGGTACTCCGGGTTTTATGCCATCAGAACAGGCGATCGGTCGTCCGGTTTATAGTAGTGATCTCTACGCTTTAGGATTGACGGCTATTTATCTACTAACCGGCAAAACTCCTGAAATGTTAGAGAGCGATCCGATGACAGGAAAAATTTATTGGCGGCAGTTCGCTTTAAATACTAATATCAGTTTAGCAGCTGTGTTAGATAAAACTATTTCACTGCGCTCTAACGAACGTTATTTAACCGCAAAAGAGATGTTAGAAGCGCTACAAAATACCCCATCAATTGTAGCAACAAATATCGTTGTCCCCACTCCTCCTCCCGCTCCTACTCAAGTAATTTCTCCTGTAACTTCAAAACCTGTTTCTAATCCCCGCACTTTACCTGAATGGGTGAAAGCGATAATTATAGGGAGTATGATCGGTACTGGCATTTTAGGTGGTTTTGTCTTAAGTCATTATCTCTCAAATTCTTCTGGAGATAAATCAATTTCTCCGTCACCTTCCCCAGAGAATCAAGACTCAGATATTACCATTAATAATGAGTTTCCTAAACCTGTCTGTGGAGATGAGAATATCACCGATACTTACTATAAAGTTGTAGTAACTGATGAGGATAGTTTAGAGAGAGTGAAAAATAACTTTTGTCGCGATGCTGTTGTTAATGATGGTAATATTCAGGTGGCAACTTTTAGGGACTTAAATCGCGCTCAAGAGCTACAAAGGCAACTAATTAAATACTTTAATCAAGTTAAAATCACCCAAGGTGTCATCGATACCTCACCGGATCCTGAACCTGTCTATTCACCCGTTCCTCAACGGACAGTTAACTCTATTTCTCGTTCAGAAGCGGTGGATTTAATCGAGCGCTGGTTAAAGGCAAAAAGAGATATTTATGGTCCCTCCTATCAAACCTATTTAGGAGAAGAATTACTTACAGGTAAAGCTTATAATGACAAAATAAAGCGCTCTGATGGTCAAGAAAGTTCTTCCGAATGGTTAGCTAATAATGGTGCTTATTATATCTATGGAGTTCAGAGAATAGATTCAGTTAATAATTTTACAACCTCTGGCGATCAAGCTACAGTGGATGTGGTGGTTACTGAAGAAAGAACCCTCTATAACAGTCAGGGTAAAATTGATCAAAAAAATAGTGCTTTTACTACCTCATTGGTTCGCTATAATCTTGAAAATGACGAGGGAACATGGAAAATAGCCAACTCTAGAACTCTTAAAAATTTAGTTCGTAGATAAGTTGAATTAATTGCAAAAGGGCGAGAATAAAAATCAAAAATAGTTCAGATAAAAACCCATAGATACAGTCATTGCTGTTAAATTTTCATTTTTAGAAAGTATTTATAAATTAACCCTGAAGATAAAAGTATCCTAACCGATTCTATTCAGAATCATCATTATAAATATCTCGGAGAGTTTTATTTTCGTAGCGTTCCTGATCTTGATTTTTGCCGCGACGGGAAGGACGACGATATTTTTTATTAGCTAATTTGGGTTCGTAGGTTTCTTGCCCTGCTTCTTTAATTTTTAACTTTAAACTTGACTCTTTTGTGCTAGTTTTCTGCAATGACTGTTCTCGTGTAATCGCTTCTTCTAAAAACTCTAAATAATGTTGGTAACGTTCCCAATCTCCCCTAACCACACAGTTAGGTTCCCGACGATGAGTACAATCATTAAATTGACAATTTCCTAAAGCTAAACGCTCTCTCACTTCCGGAAAATAAAAAGTTAATTGTTCCGGTGAACAGTTAATATCCGGTTGGTTAAACCCCGGACTATCGGCCAATAAACCCCGATTTGGTAAAGCAAATAACTCCACATGACGGGTAGTGTGACGACCTTTTTGCAGTTTTCCCGACACATCCCCCACCCGTTGATTAATCTCAGGAATTAGGCAATTAATTAAACTCGATTTTCCCACCCCGGACGGACCGGCCAAGAGAGTGATTTTATGGTTTAATTGTGCCAATAAAGCCTCAAATCCCCTATTTTTCTCCACACTGACAAAAAAGGGCCGGTATCCCCAACCAGCTAGGCGATCGCTCCAAATCTCTATTTGTTCCGGTTCCCCCAGATCAATTTTATTGACACAGACCGCAATTTCTAAGCCTGTGGACTCCGCTTTCACCAAAAAACGACTGATCAGCCAAGGATCGAGAACGGGTTCAGCAAGGGCAAAAACTAGCAAAATCTGCTCGATATTGGCAACGGCCGGCCGATCGATCTCGGTACTGCGGGGGAGAACTTCTGCGATCGCACCCTGCCGATCATCAAAATTGGCCTCCTCCACACGCACCCGATCACCAACCATCACCGATTGACCGATTTTTTGCAAGCGAGCGCGACGGGTACAGAGAAGATTCTCGCCCATAACGGCAGAATCCAAGCGTACCTGATAGAAATTCGCCTGTACAGCCACCACTGTGCCGTATAAATCGGTTAATTGTGCATCTACCATTTAGGAATCGGGGCGATAGACTTTGAGCACAAAAAAGCTATCTCGGTCCTCGATCGATTCTATCTGATAACCCTCCACTGTCAGGCTAGTGGGAACCTGTTCGATCGGTTCCCCGGCATCTAACCAGACTTCCAACCGTTCCCCGGCGGTCATTTTCTCTAATTGCAATTTTGTCCGGACAAAATTAATCGGGCAGGGAGTGCCGCGCAGGTCTAAAGTCATAGTTATTTATGGAAGATATTACCTAAAAATCCCTCGATGCCGCCTTTCCCCACGGTTTCCCCGCGAACTTTTGCCAATTTTTCCAGTAAATCCCGTTCTTCTCCAGTGACACGGGTAGGAATCGAGATTTTAACGGTAATACGATGATCACCGCGACTGACGGGATTACCTAATTTGGGAACCCCTTTACTTTCTAAAATCAGTACGGTGTTCGGTTGAGTACCGGCTGGGATAATCAGGTCTTCTTGGCCATCTACCGTATTAACTTTAATAGTACATCCTAAAATCGCTTGGATATAACTAATCGAGATATTCGATTTAATATCATTGCCTTCCCGTTGAAATTCTGCATCTGTTTCCACGGTTAGATAAACGAATAAATCCCCCGGCGGCCCGCCTTTCAGTCCTGCGTCTCCTTCCCGGGCAACGCGCAACTTCATGCCGTTGTCAACCCCTGCGGGGATGGTAATTTTCAGTTTTTTGGTTTCCTGTTTACGTCCAGAGCCGCCGCAAACATCGCATTTTTCCTCGATCACTTCTCCCGCACCGTCACAGGTGGGACAGACCGAAACCTGAGCAAAAGTACCGAAGGGAGTACGGGTGGCACGACGCACCTGACCAGTACCATTGCAAGTAGTACAAGTACGAGAACCAGTCCCCGGTCTGGCCCCACTGCCTTTACAGGTTTGACAGGTTTCCAGATGACGGATGCGGATTTCCTTTTCGCCGCCAAAGACCGCCTCGCGGAATTTTAGTTTAAAATCGAGACGTAGATCCTCGCCCCGGGTAGGGCCTGTGCGTCGGCGGGCCGTTGTTTGGCCGCCCATACCCCCAAAACCACTAAAGATTGTCTCAAATATATCGGCGAAACCGCCCATATTGTCGGGATCAAAACCGGCAGCGCCCCCAGAAACCCCGGCCTCACCAAAGCGGTCATAACGATTGCGGGTTTCTGGTTCCGAGAGAATTTCGTAGGCGCGGTTAATTTCTTTGAAGTGTTCTTCGGCTCCCGGTTCTTTGTTAACATCGGGGTGGTATTTTCGGGCGAGACGACGATAGGCGCGTTTGATGTCTTCTTTGCCGGCATCTCGCGAGACACCTAGAATTTCGTAGTAATCAGTGGGCATAGGGGGCTATGGTTCTGCTGGCAATTTATAAATAAAGTTTAAGTCTAGTTGTTACTTTAACAAACTATACATAGTAGTTTAGTTGGGTTATCCCTACTATTTTTGCTGGGGGTGAGGGGTTGGGAAGTGGGAAGTGGGAAGTGGGAAGTGGGAAGTGGGGTGTGGGGTGTGGGGTGTGGGGAGAAGGGGAGAAAAAAGCTGATTACTGATTACTGATCACTTTTTAATCTACGGCCTCGTAGTCACTGGTGCTCATTTCTTCCCCATCGTCGGGATCATCATCACTGCCCGATTCGGTGGATTTAGTTTCCAGATTACTATAGGTTCTGGTTCTAGTGCGGGAGAGGGTTGGCCTATTGGTGAAGGTATTCGAGGAAGTAGCCCGGGTGGGTCGAGTCAGTTTTTCGGTGACATCGATCGATTCAAACCCAGCACCGTTAAGGGGTTGGTTTTGCTCTTGTCTCCCCGTGTAGATGCGGGTACCGATTTCGAGGACAAGCTGACGAAATTCTGCCAAGGTGGTTTTTAGCTTTTCTGGGGATAGGGAGGGGTCGCGCAGAGCGATTTCCAACTGTTGCCGCTTCTGGTCGGCCAGTTGCCGGATATCGGGGGCGACTAACTGACTGTTTTCCCTGAGGGTGACTTCGTAGCTATAGAAAAGACTATCGCACTGCTGGCGAATATCGATCATTTGCAGACGACGGCGATCGGATTCGGCGTATTTTTCGGCTTCTAGGCGCATTTTTTCAATTTCGTTCGGTTTCAGCCCTCCAGTATGGCTAATTAAAATGCTTTGTTCTTTGCCGGTGCCTTGGTCGCTGGCGGCCACTTTCAAGATGCCGTTAACATCGATCTCAAAGGCCACCTCGATTTGTGGCACCCCCCTAGGAGCGGGAGGAATTCCTGTCAGGAGAAATTTACCCAGGGTTTTATTATCCCGGGCCATGGTTCTTTCCCCTTGCAGAACATGAATTTCCACGGAAGTTTGACCATCGGCAGCGGTGGAGAAAACCTGAGATTTACTGGTGGGGATAGTAGTATTGCGATCGATAATTTTGGTAAAGACTTCGCCGAGGGTTTCAATGCCGAGGGAAAGGGGGGTGACATCAAGTAGGAGGATATCTTCTACTTCTCCACCTAAAACTCCGGCTTGAATGGCTGCCCCCAAAGCAACGGCCTCATCGGGGTTAACAGAGCGATCGATCTGGCTGGTAGAAAAGAAACGGGAGATTAATTGCTGTACGGCGGGCATTCTGGTGGAACCACCAACGAGAACAACACGATCGATATCGCTAGGCTGCAGTTCGCTATCTTTGAGGGACTGTTGTACGGGTCCGAGGGTTTTTTCCACTAATTCCCTGGTTAATTCCTCGAATTTAGCGCGAGTTAGTTCCAATTCTAGGTGTTTAGGGCTAGTTTCGTCGGCGGCGATGAAGGGGAGATTGATCGAGGTGCTAATCATGCTAGAAAGCTCGATTTTGGCTTTTTCGGCGGCTTCTCGCAGTCTTTGGATCGCCATGCGATCGCTGGACAGATCGATGTTTTCTTGACTTTGAAAGTTCTCCACCAACCACCGCACTAAGAGATTATCAAAATCGTCCCCCCCAAGATGGTTATTGCCGGCCGTGGCTTTCACTTCAAAGACCCCCTTCCCCAGTCGCAGGATGGAAACGTCGAAGGTTCCTCCCCCTAGGTCAAAAACGAGGATATGTTGATCTTCGTTTTGTTTATCTAAACCGTAAGCTAGGGCGGCGGCGGTGGGTTCGTTAATAATTCTTAATACTTCTAGTCCTGCAATAATCCCTGCGTCTTTAGTGGCTTGACGTTGGGCATCGGTAAAATAGGCGGGAACTGTAATCACGGCCTCGTTAATCGCTTCTCCCAGATAGGCCTCGGCATCGGCCTTTAATTTTTGCAGGATCATGGCCGAAATTTCTTGGGGGGTAAATTCCCGATCGCGAATTTTGATATTGACGGTATCATCGCGACCGCGTTGGCAATGATAGGCAACTCGTCCCCTTTCGGTCTCGGTATCTTGCCAACGCCTACCGATAAAGCGTTTGATGCTATAGACGGTATTTTCGGCATTAGTGACCGCCTGACGTTTGGCCAGTTGTCCCACTAGGCGCTGGCCCTTGCCGAATCCCACGATACTAGGAGTTGTCCTTCCCCCTTCCGAGTTAGGAACTATAATCGGCTGACCTCCCTCGAGTACGGCAATGCAACTGTTGGTTGTCCCTAAGTCGATGCCGATGACTTTTCCCATGACGCTCTAATAATAATGATAGTTAATAGGATACAATCGCTGACAAAAATTATCCCCAAATTAGAAGCGGGCTTTTTACCTCGTCTAATCTTGCCCCGGTTGAAAGCTGGTAGTTTTCCTGCGAGGCTAACAAAACTTGTCGGTAAAGTCCGCAAGCCTGACCAGATTGGTGTAGTGGACTATATATCAAGAGTAACCCAAAACCAGTGATTTTGCTGATGCTTCCGCTTCCTATTCTTTGTAGTATCAAAAAATCACGCTTTTGACTATTTGGCGATCGCTGACCAGATCAAATCCGTTCCCTTCTCCCTACTTCCCACTCTTCTATGCCTTTCAAACAGGATTGAGGACAAGCCATACTCAGATAAATTTGGGATAAGATAACCAATAAACCGATCCTAGAGGACTTAATCATGATTAGAGCCTATGCTGCCCGAGAAAAAGGGGGGAAACTAGAGCCTTTTGACTACGATCCGGGTATATTAGGGGATGAAGATGTGGAAATCGCGGTGGAATATTGCGGCATCTGCCACAGTGACCTAAGTATGCTCGATAACGATTGGGGACTGACCACCTATCCCTTTGTCCCCGGTCATGAGGTGGTCGGTACGATCGCCGCTCTTGGTGCTAAAGTCAAAGAGTTAAAATTAGGGCAAAGAGTCGGTCTGGGTTGGTTTTCCCGTTCCTGTTCCACCTGTGAAACCTGTATGTCAGGGGATCAAAACCTTTGTGCTACTGCCGAAGGAACTATCGTCGGTCGCCATGGCGGTTTTGCCGAAAGAGTCCGGGCCCATCATAGTTGGTTAGTTCCCTTGCCGAACCAGTTAGATGCTGCCAAAGCTGGCCCGCTTTTCTGTGGTGGCATTACCGTCTTTAATCCCATTGTCCAATTTAATATTAAACCCACGGCCCGAGTTGGTGTCATTGGTATTGGTGGATTGGGCCATATAGCCTTAAAATTCCTCAAAGCTTGGGGCTGCGAAGTAACCGCTTTTTCCAGTAGTCCCGACAAAGAAACGGAAGCAAAAGAACTAGGGGCAACTCATTTTATCAATTCCAGAGACCCAGAGGCTTTGCAATCGGTACAAAATTACTTTGATTTCATCATCTCCACCGTTAACGTTAATCTCGATTGGGGTCTTTATATCGCCTGTTTACGTCCCAAAGGTCGTCTGCATATTGTTGGCGCTGTTCTTGAACCCATGGCTACCTACGCTTTTCCCTTGATTATGGGTCAAAAATCGATTTCCGGCAGTCCTTTGGGTAGTCCCAGTACCGTCAGTAAAATGATTGAATTTGCCTCTCGCCATGGCATTGAACCAGTCACAGAAACCTATCCTATCTCCCGGGTGAATGAAGCCATGGAAAAATTGCGAACCGGACAACCTAAATATCGCCTCGTCTTGCAAATAAAATAAAACCATCTCTATCCCGGACGTAACCCCGATGACTCAACCCCTCACTCCTCCAGTTATCGATTGGGAAGAACCTCCCATTCCCCCAGAAGACTTGATTTTTGATGATGGAGAACCTTTGGAAACCTACCGTCACCGCAAGGCCATGAATGTGTTAATCGATTCTATCGAACAAGCCTATCAGGATCGAGAGGACTTTTTTGTTGGCGGTAATATGTTTATTTACTTTAGCCGTGAGCGGGTTTTTAATAAAGATTTTCGCGGCCCCGATTTTTTCGTTGTCCTCGATATCGATGGTAGTTATAAACGACAAGGATGGGTGGTTTGGAACGAAAACGGACGTTATCCCGATGTGATCGTGGAATTAATGTCAGAAAGCACCGCAAAAATCGATTTAACTATCAAAAAAGACCTCTATGAGCGGACTTTTCGCTGTTCCCAATACTTTGTTTATAATCCCTTTGATGCCACTTCCCTGCAAGGTTGGGCTTTAGACCAAAATCAATGCTATCAAAAAATTATTCCCGACCATCGCGGTTGGTTATGGTGTCAACGTTTGGGATTATGGTTAGGAGTCTGGATGGGCAGCATCCAACGAGAAGAAGCTCCTTGGCTGCGTTTTTATGACCTAGATGGCAATTTAATCCTCCTACCTGCGGAATTAGCCGAAATCGAACGTCAGAATGCTGAAATTGAACGTCAGAATGCTGAAATTGAACGTCAGAACGCTGAAATTGAACGTCAGAATGCTGAAATCGAACGTCGGAATGCTGAAATCGAACGTCAGAACGCTGAAATCGAACGTCAACGGGCCAGGGATGCCTCTCAACAGGCCGAAAGCGAACGTCAACGCGCGGAACGTTTAGCGGCACAATTACGGCAATTAGGCATAAATCCCGATGAAATCCCGTAATCGGCCCAAGACTGACCCCTATCTCTAAAAACCGAAAGCCCACACCTTCCGATCTCGGTTTGTGTGGGCTGATTGTTCACTTAATTCTAAGATTGAAAGCGTACACTTTGGCGAAATCTCAGAGCCTAACTCAGAGTAGCACCAGAGCGATCATAAGTTTAGGAAGAGAAGTCGGCCGAGAAGCGACGTTGAACGGTTTCCCCGTGGCCATTGTCATTGTCAATACCGATTTCAGAAGCACTTCTGCCTAACATCGATTGTTGACGATTTTTGACGGCGTGGTGGTGACGCATCATTAAGGCACGAGCTTGTTGTTCTGTGGACATAATCATTTCCTCCGAGCTGCAAATAGTGTTTAGAACTTTTTTAATCACCCACTAATATATATAACATACAATTCTGTATCTATTTTTACAAAACGCCCTATTCCCAGAAAAATTCACAAAACTTTACAATAGGAGACGGGAGACGGGAGGACTCCAAAGAACCTAGGTGACGAATATCCATAGCTCCTTGGAGCTGTTGAATGATTTGATCAGGTAAATCGAGGACTTCCACCAATATTATCCTAAATCCGTTGAGTAACCCACAGAAAACCAGTTTCTCCGAGAAACCCCTTTTCTACTCATGCTACCTCAATTTTCTCAAAAAAAAATCGACCCGCCGCTAGGCGGGAAAAAGAGAAAAAAGGGTAAAAAGGGTAAAAAGGCAAAAAGGGTTACAGAGTCCTCCCAGCACCGCACACCACCCGAAAACCGTCGTAGTCGTCGCCGTTGCCGCGGCGGGCGAGGTTGTTGCGAATCGCGGAACGGCAGTTATAAGGATTGCTGCCCCAGGAACCGCCCCGCAATGGAGAACGATTATCATTACCATTTTTTATCCAAGCACTGCCATCCCTTGGCGCTCCGATATAGTTATCGTGCCAATTGTCCTCGCACCACTCCCAAACATTGCCACTCATGTCATACAGTCCCCAACCATTGGGCCTTTTCTGGCCCGCAGGATGAGTTTTACTCTGAGAATTTGCGCTATACCAAGCGTAATCTCCTAACTGATTAGCATCATCACCGAAATAATAGCGAGTAGTAGTCCCCGCACGACAGGCATATTCCCATTCCGCTTCCGTCGGTAGGCGATAGGTTTTCCCTGTTATTTGACTCAATTTTTGACAAAAGGCTTGAGCATTGTTCCAACTAACCCTTTCTACCGGATTTTGGGGATTGTTTTGAAACTCAGAGGGATTGGTTCCCATTACCGCTTCATATTGTGCCTGAGTCACTGGATATTTGCCAATCGCAAAACTGTTGACTTTAACTTGGTGTGGAGGCTTTTCATAATCACTGTCAGCAGATCCCATGAGAAATTGACCTGCTGGTAAGCTCACCATCTCCAGTGTGACTCCGTTGGATATTTTTTCGGTAAATGGAGTAGGTGAAGCAATTAGGGGTATTGGTGAAACAGGCTTTTTGACTGCTGCCGGTGCTGGTGGAGGTGACGGGGGAGAAGTCCATCCCAGAGGTTGTAAGGCATT
>NZ_SFBO01000158.1:0-15217 GCF_007095705.1 Microcystis sp. Msp_OC_L_20101000_S702 | reverse complement strand
AAAACATCGTCAACAGCAGAAAGGCTCGGCAAAAGGGTAGAAGTCATGACGTTAACCGCAAAAGATTAATGCGACTATTTTGTGCAAACAATCCCGAATTTTTCAAGGTTTCTATAACAAAAATTAACATTTATACAAGAAACCGGGTTTCTAAATAGGCGTTTTCTCATGGTTTCTTGAAAAAACCATTTTCTCAGTTTCGTGGGTTGTTGCAAGATATGCAATCTGAACGACGTTCATAAATTGTATTTTTATTAGTTTATGGGACACAAACAATTCCTAATCCGGCCATTTGACGAATATGATCATCAAAAGCGAATACCTTAAATATTTGTAAACGATGAGCCATAACTAAAATAGAACAATCTGTGTAACTCCATTTTTTATCATTGTACTTACAGAAAGCTTCCCATATTGCCAGATCATCGCTATCTGACACATTGATATAACGATGATCTTCTCTTAGTATTTGACCCACTTGGATTGAGGCTCGACTAGATACCTTGCTCCGAATCCAAGTCACAGTTTCATCGAATACCGATTCGAGAATAATCCAATTATTATGAGGATTTTCTAAGTAATATTTTTGAGCGCTTTCGTGATGAGTTTCAGATTTGACAAAAAAGGCAATTAAAGCAGACGTATCAACAATAATTTCTTTGTCCACAATTTTTAATAAATAATTTCATCGATGTTTTCAGCGTAGTTAGTTACAACTTGACCCCGATTATCTTGTCCGATAATATATTTAGGCTCAGGTTGGACAATTTCTAAACTTCCACAAAGTTCCCAAGTACGAGTCTTAGTAATATCTGGTAATTCAGCTTGAACATAATTTTCCAAAGCTTTGATAACAATCTCTTGAACCGAGGATTTTTGTTCTTGCAAACGAGATATTAATTCGTCGGGAATTTCGATCAATATTTGAGTCATTGATAAACCTTAGAGATTAACGTTGTTTTACTAACATTATAGCCTGTTTGTGAATTATAACCAAGAGACGCAAATGCAATTACCTGAATCAGTTACCAAAAGGCTAACAACTGTTCACTGATTCAGGTGATTCGCCATAAGTCCAGAAAACGGGTTTCTTCAAGAAACCCGTTTTCTAGATATTGATTTTTGCCAAAGACTGCTTAAATTCTGCGAGAGAATTAGCAGTAGCTGCTAATTTTAGTAGCTCTTCTAAGATAGTAGGGTTAGTCATTTTAAGGAGTTGACATGATTTTTTCCTGAATAATAGGGTGAAAAGTAAACAATTAAGTCCCTAAAGAAGGCACCATCCACACCGATTGAGTGCCGTCGAGGTCGTTATCTGGTCCAATTAGCGCCGGGTTGCGGTAGCCCGGGAGGACGGAGACGGCGAAAACCTCCTCCACGCCGCTATTGAACCAAAAAGTCGCCACCAGTTGACTGGTAGCCAGGTTGACAATAGCCAACCCGCACCGCAATTGATTACGTCGCTCATCCAGGGGTAAACCGCCAAAAATCGCAGTTTCCCGGATTTGGGACAACCCGACAAAGGCGTGACCTTCCCAACAGTCTAAACCCCGGGTAAAACCGGGCAATTCCGCCACGATTTCCGTGCTACCAGTTTGGGGATGCCAACGGTTCAAGGTTCCATAACCGGAATTGAGGAAATAGAGATTACCCTGGTAAAGACGGGGAGAATGGGGCATGGCTAAACCCCGCAAAATCACCTCTCCCCTAGCCACATCAATTAAGCATCCGCCCTGGGCCTTATTCTCTCGCCAGAGGCTTTCCTCGTTGGTTTCCCCCAATGCCGTTACATATACGGGAGTGCCGCTATTTTCAGCCATAGCCAAGCCATTGAGGTGGCAGCGGTCTCCGGGGACTAACTCGGTAATAAAGGGCGGTTTCCACTGGGGTAGAAAACTCCAATTTCCTTCGATAGTTGCCAGACAGTTAAATAGGGTATTGACCACCCAAAGGCGATTACTGCCAAAGGCCAAATCATGACCCATAATCGGACCGGTGAGGTGAGAGGAGCGGGCCAAAAAGGCGATATCCTGTTCCCCTTCCGGTTTAATCTGGGGGGCAATCTCTCGATTAGCGGGTAAATTCCAAATTGCCTGACGAGCGCCCACAGCAATTCCGGTAGCGGTTCGGGTTAAACCCATTGCTTGGTCAAAATGGGCGAAACTCACCCGTATTTGTCCTTTATAAGTGCCAATGCTGGCCACTCGTCCCGCTTGGTAGGTGGAAATCAACACTGAGAGGTCAAGCTGGTTGAGTAATTCCGGCAGATTGAGGCTGTACTCATAATTGACCGGCACTGCTTGGCGCTGAGATGGACTCGCTGCTGGCTCTTGGGTATCTGAAAACTGGTTAGTCTTGGGCGGCAAGCTGTCCATAGAGTTTTTTTTGCATGGATTAGAATCGATTGTGATAATTGATTATTGTTTATGGTTTGTTGACTAAGGGGTTCTAATTAATCCCCCCTTGCCCCCCTTAATAAGGTTTGATCCCCCCTTGCCCCCCTTAATAAGCTGTCCTTTAGTCACATCTTTCTTCCTTGTTGACACCCTTACTGACAAAGAAAAAACTGAAATCAAGTCAGGATAAGGGTTGGAGTGCTTACTGCAAAAATTGTTAAGAAAGATCCCTATAAGGGATAGCTTAATAAGGGGGGTGGTGATGGGTTTCAGTTGGCATTAATGGGTTCTATTATAGACAAATTAATCAATATTATTTATAAAGTTTTCTTAACTTTTTTTGTATCAAATTTACCTGAACGGTAGTATTAAATACTTATGATTGAGTTTGTATAAAACACTTTTGCAATTTAAGCTTGTGTATAAAGTTTTATACACAGATTCAACATTTCTGGTCACTAAGCCACAGCAAATCCCGTATATTTGCGTATTTTAGGATAACGAAAACCCAGGACTATATCTTCTTTGGGAATACCTGCCTCCATCAAATCAGTAGCTATGCCTTCCTCCGTTTCATCACATTGAATCCAGACTTTATCGACAACCAAGCTAAGGTGAATTGGTGTTGCATGGAGATACTTATTGCCACTCCAACCGAAATCTAAAACTAGATAATGTCCTCGTTCATCATCAAATATAACCTGAGAAGTGTAGCCATCAGGTAAAGTAGCACGATAGTTAGCATGATTCTGGAGAACAGTCTTAATAATACCTTGATATTTTAATCGGGTATCCATTGCACGATTACCTCACTTTCATCATCAAAGACAATTAATTTCACAATCTGATTCTTTAGCAATACCTGCCCTAATTCTATACTAAAAACACTGTTAAAAGTTGGCTGAGATATGGCCAGATAAAGAACTCGCTCAACTTTCATCTCGTTAAGGATTTGACGATACAAGACGTACTGCCCCAAAGCTTGCTGTAAATCCTTTACGTCAGACTGTCCTACAAAGCTTTTCACTTCAACGACAATTTTCCGCAATTCTTTCTCCGCACTGATTAAGCGTTCTGCTCCCAAATCAGCGGATAAACGCTTCTTGCCAATTTGAAGTGGAAAAGGATCGTGAGTGATTGCCCACCCGTCCTTCTCTAAAGCAAGTTTTACAGTGTCGTGGTAAATATCTCTTGCAGACACAAAAATTCAGAGGATAAATACTCTAATCAGCAGTATAGCAAATTTTTCTGTTCTCAAGACCTCTTGTAAAAATCAAAAGACGAGTGCCTACAGCAATTCCGGTAGCAGTTCGGGATAATTGACCGGCACTGCTTGGCGCTGAGATGGACTCGCTGCTGGCTCTTGGGTATCTGAAAACTGGTTAGTGTTAGGCGGCAAGCTGTCCATAGAGTTTTTTTTGCATGGATTAGAATCGATTGTGATAATTGATTATTGTCTATGGTTTATTATGGTTTCAGTTGGCATTAATGGGTTCTATTATAGACAAATTAATCAATATTATTTATAAAGTTTTCTTAACTTTTTTTGTATCAAATTTACTTGAACGGGAGCATTAAATATTTATAATTGAGTTTGTGTAAAACACTTTTGCAATTATGGAATTTTGGAATTGACGAAATCTAGCCAAGAATTTAACTTAAGCTTATTCTTTTGGATATAAACTTGATTCTAGAAAAACTATTGGTAATCAGAAAATGCTGACTTCATCGCCTCCCAATCTCTCGCAACTTGCCCTTTTATTTCTCAAAATCGGCATTATCGGTTTTGGTGGTCCGGCTGCCCATATCGCTTTAATGGAGGAAGAAGTGGTTAAGCGTCGCGGTTGGATGACTAAGGAGCGATTTCTCGATTTGGTGGGGGCAACTAATCTGATTCCTGGTCCTAATTCCACGGAAATGGCTATTCATATCGGTTATATTTTTGGTGGTTTAGCGGGTTTAATAATCACGGGGGTTTGTTTTATCACTCCTGCGGTGTTAATTACGGGTTTTCTAGCTTGGATTTATACTACCTACGGGACTTTACCGGATGTGGCTCCGATTTTTGCGGGGATTAAACCGGTAGTAATTGCGGTGATTTTTCAGGCCCTCTGGCGCTTAGGCAAAAAGGCACTGAAAACCCGTCAATTACTCTTCATCGGATTGGGAGTTATCGGATTATTAATCTTAGGTTTAAATGAAATTATCGCTTTACTGTTAGGGGGAATTATCGGGATGTTTATCCTAAAAAAATTCGCTACTTTCCCCCTGATTGTGGCAGGAATAGGCGGTGCAACGGCGGTTGCTGCTCCTAGCAATATCCCACCGACATTAACAGGATTAGGGCTATTTTTTCTCAAGGTGGGTAGTGTTTTATTTGGTAGTGGTTATGTGTTAGTTGCCTTTTTAGAAGCGGATTTAGTGCAGGGGAGAGGATGGTTAACCCGACAACAATTATTAGATGCTATTGCTATCGGCCAATTTACCCCTGGTCCGGTGTTATCTACAGCCACTTTTATCGGTTATCAAATATTAGGAGTATCGGGGGCAATTGTGGCAACTCTAGCGATTTTCTTTCCTTCTTTTATCTTTGTTTTATTACTTAATCCTCTCATTCCTAAGCTGAGAGAATCGGTTTGGGCGGGTGCTTTTTTAGATGCAATTAATGCTAGTGCCGTGGCTTTAATGGTAGCAGTAATTTTTAATTTAGCTCTAGCTACTTGGTTACAACCCTACGGGAATTTACCTTTTAATTTATTGGCTATCATTCTATCTATTGTTTCTGGTATTCTTTTACTACGTTTTCAGGTTAATTCTACTTGGTTAATTATTGCTGGTGCGCTTATTGGGTTGCTCTTAAAACAATTAGGTTAGGGGGAAATAAGTCAATGGTTCTAATTGAATATTAAGATAGATTTTGCCTTTGATCCCCCCTTAATCCCCCCTTAATAAGGGGGGCGCTGATCCCCCCTTAATCCCCCCTTAATAAGGGTTGATCCCCCCTTGATACCCGCTTAATAAGGGGGGTGCTGATCCCCCCTTAATCCCCCTTTAATAAGGGGGGCGCTGATTCGTTAAACTGAGCTTTTCTACCCAGTTATAAATCTGATCGCGATTTAGTCTATAGCTTAGAGGATGGGCGATTAATCGAGCGCTACTAGCAAATAATTCGGCAATTTCTACTAAACCATTTTCGCGTAAAGTTCGACCGGTAGAAACTAGGTCAACTATCGCTTCTGACATCCCCGTAATCGGGCCTAATTCTACGGAACCATAGAGAGGTATAATCTCGACGGGAATATCTAAACGACGAAAATAATCCTTAGCACAATTGACAAATTTTGAGGCAACTTTACCGTGATGGGGAATATCTAAGGGACTTTGATAGGGACTATCAGCCGGGACAGCTACCGACATCCGACAATAACCAAATCTTAGGTCAATTAAATTAGCCACATCGGGAGATTTTTCCAATAAAATATCATAACCGGCGATGCCTAATTGTGCCTGACCGTATTCTACATAAACTGGTACATCTGTGGCTCTGACTAATAACGCTTTCGCTTGGTTAGTGGGGTCGGTAATCTGTAATTGGCGATTTTTTGAGTCAAGAAAGGCACTAAAATCTAAGCCAATTTTCTGAAATATTTGGATACTTTCGTTTAGTAAAGCACCCTTCGGTAAGGCAATTGTTAGCATAGAGGGAATTATGAATTGGGGTGTGGGGTTTTTCAGTGAACAGTAAACAGTAATCAGTAATCAGTAATCAGTGAACTGAAAATTCGCCTCTGATAACCGAGATGGCAGTAAGTTCTCTAATGACCACATCAGCTAATTGTAAATCTTGATGGTTTTCTGGTTGCCAACTAATTGCGATCGCAGCTGCTGATTTTGCCTGTTTAGCCATTTCCCAATCGGCCCTAGTGTCCCCCACCATCAGGGTTTTGTCCACTGGGGTCCCCAAAGCTTGACAGGTTTCTTGCAATAATAAGGGATCGGGTTTACTTAAACCTCGATCGCAGCCCCAGGCAATTTTAACATAATTTAATAGGCAATTTTCCTTGACAAATTGCTCAACTCGTGCTGTGGTATCGGAGGAAAGAATCGCCAATTGTAAACCGGCCGCGTGCAGATAACGAATTACTTCTAAACATTGGGGATAGAGGGGATTTAAGCGGGGGGGAACCTTTTCATCGGCCGCTTGGAAGGCCGCTTTTGCGATCGCCATGGCCGTTAACCAATCCCGACCAGTGGAAGCAATACAACCGGCAGCGGCGATATGATTATCTCTGCGGCTGCCCACTGCCATTAAACCAGCAGGATTGAGACTATTTGCCCCAATACCGAAAGTTTTAGTTAATAAAGACTCTAAACCAGGGATTTGTGATTCAATGGCTTGTATCCGGGCTATAGCTCGATCGTACCAGAAAGCTCGCGAATCCTCTAGCGTACCGTCCTTATCAAAAACAATCCCTTGAATATCTCTAAATTCTCGATTACCACAGCGAATTATCGGCAAATAAACCTCCTTATTTTTATCTATATTGTCAGTCATCATTTTAGCTTTCAGGATTAAGGAGACAGGATTAAGGAGACAGGAGATTATTTCTATTTATTCTCCCCATCCCCCCACTACCCCACTACCCTACACCCCACACCCCACACCCCACACCCCACACCCCACTACCCCACACCCCACTACCCCACACCCCACTTTCCTATACCTTTTAAACAGGATTTAGTATTATTCCTCAAAAGCGGCTTTTTGCTGACGGACTAAATCGACACCGCGGGAAGTTCCCAGACGGGTGGCCCCGGCCCGGATAAGAGCGATCGCTTGTTCTAGGGTGCGAATTCCGCCGGATGCTTTAATTCCTACTCGGCCTTTGCTAATTTCCTTGAGAAACTTCACATCGCTAACCGTTGCACCTCCAAACCAGCCGGTACTGGTTTTTAGATAACTCACTCCTGCATCCATGCAAATCTCCGCCGCTAAACGTTTCTCGGTGTCTGTTAGTTGCGAGGTTTCCAGAATCGCTTTTACCGTCTGGCCGGTTTCCTGACAAATACTAGCAATTTCTTGGAATAATTGCTCAGATTTCCCATCTTTTAGCCAACCGAGATTAATAACCACATCTAACTCCTTGGCACCATTATCTACGGCTTCTAAAGCCTCATAACGTTTAACTGCGGAGGTAGTGGCCCCTGCGGGAAAACCAATCACGGTAGAAACTAAAGTTTTTTTGCCGTGGAGTAACTGCACCGCTTGCTTAACGGCGGCGGGATAAACGCAGACGGTGGGAAAATGATATTGATCAGCCTGTTGACAGTAAGCCTCTAATTGTTCCCTGGTGGCGGTGGGGATGAGGAGAGAATGGTCGATATATTGTGCTAAATCTAGATCAGAATCGGTGATAGCCATTATCTACGCCTCAATATAGTCAATCGATCGCTATTTTCTCATTTTATGGAAGTCACACAATAAAGTCATCTCTCGCTAACCTAGAAATTCCGAGACTAGCAAAAATCCAGTAACCTAGGAAGAAACCGTCACAAGTGAAGACTAGGAGACAATAGACCTATGTTAGAAGCGTATCATCAGCACGTTGCCGACCGAGCGAAATTAGGTATCCCTCCCCTTCCCCTCAACGCTCAACAAACGGCGGAATTATGCGAAATACTCAAAAATCCGTCCGAAGAACTCAAAGGAGAATTGCTGACCCTGCTGCGTGACCGTGTTCCCCCCGGAGTTGATGAAGCGGCCTACGTTAAAGCGGGATTTTTAACAGGAATTGCCAAAGGTGAAATAAAATCTAGCGTTATCTCTCCCCAAGGTGCGGTTAGCTTACTGGGAACCATGGTCGGTGGTTATAACGTTCATTCTCTGATTGAACTGCTGAAATCCAGAGATATTAATATCGCCGCCGCCGCTGCCAGCGCTTTAAGTAAAACCCTGCTGGTATTCGACGCATTTAACGAGGTTTTGGAATTATCCGACACCAATCCCTATGCTAAACAGGTCATCGATGCTTGGGCCAATGGCGCTTGGTTTATCGCTAAACCGAAACTTGCTAAAGAAATTACCGTCACCGTTTTCAAAGTCCCGGGAGAAACCAATACAGATGACCTATCTCCCGCTCCCCATGCCACCACCCGGCCCGATATTCCCCTCCATGCCTTGGTAATGTTAGAAACCCGTCAACCGGGGTCTTTAGAAACCATTGCCGAATTGAAAAAATTAGGCCATCCGGTCGCCTATGTGGGGGATGTGGTTGGGACTGGTTCCAGCCGAAAATCGGCAATTAACTCGGTTCTCTGGCATATCGGCGATGATATTCCCTTTGTACCTAATAAACGTGCTGGTGGCTATATTTTAGGTAGTAAAATCGCCCCTATCTTCTTTAATACTGCTGAAGATTCCGGCGCTTTACCGATTGAATGCGATGTTAGCCAAATGAACACGGGGGATGTGATTAAAATCTATCCCTACGAAGGCAAAATCACCAACGAAGCGGGCGCAACTATTAGCACTTTTAGCCTCAAACCTGAGACAATTCTGGATGAAGTGCGGGCCGGCGGTCGTATTCCCCTCTTAATCGGTCGCAGTCTCACCGATAAAACCCGTCACGCCTTGGGACTTGAGGCTAGTACCCTATTTACCCGTCCCACTATGCCTAGTGACACGGGTAAAGGTTACACCCTAGCGCAAAAAATGGTCGGCAAAGCTTGCGGTTTACCCGGGGTGCGGCCGGGTACTTCCTGTGACCCGATTATGACTACGGTAGGGTCTCAGGATACCACTGGTCCGATGACCAGAGACGAGTTAAAAGAGTTAGCCTGTTTAGGTTTTAGCGCCGATTTAGTCATGCAGAGTTTCTGTCACACGGCAGCCTATCCGAAACCGGTTGATATTCAAACTCATCACCAATTACCAGACTTTTTCTCTACCCGGGGTGGGGTGGCTTTACGTCCGGGAGATGGCATTATTCACTCCTGGTTAAATCGGATGTTATTGCCGGATACGGTGGGGACTGGAGGCGATTCTCATACTCGTTTTCCCCTGGGAATTTCCTTTCCTGCGGGGTCGGGTTTAGTGGCATTTGCGGCCGCTTTGGGAGTAATGCCTTTGGATATGCCGGAATCGGTTTTAGTGCGTTTTACGGGGGAATTACAACCAGGTGTAACTCTGCGCGATATTGTTAATGCTATTCCCTACGTTGCCATGCAAGAGGGCAAATTAACCGTGGAAAAACAGAACAAAAAAAATGTTTTTAACGGTCGCATTATGGAGATGGAAGGGCTGCCGGATTTGAAATTAGAGCAGGCTTTTGAGTTAACCGATGCCACGGCGGAACGTTCCTGTGCTGGTTGTACGATTAAGTTAAGTACCGAGACAGTGGCGGAATATTTACGCTCTAATGTGGCTCTGTTAAAAAATATGGCAGCTCGGGGTTATAGTGATGCCAAAACTATCCTACGTCGGGTAGCAAAAATGGAACAATGGTTAGCTAATCCCGTCCTGATGGAGGCGGATAAGGATGCCGAATATGCGGATATTATCACCATCAACTTAAGCGAGATTAAAGAACCCATTGTCGCGGCACCCAATGACCCCGATAATATCAAGTTAATGTCGGAATGCGCCGGGGATAAAATTGATGAGGTGTTCATCGGTTCTTGTATGACTAATATTGGTCATTATCGCGCCGCCGCTAAGATATTAGAAGGAGCGGGAGTTGCTAAGGCTAAACTGTGGATTTGTCCCCCCACCCGCATGGATGAAAAACAATTGCGCGATGAGGGAATGTACGGCATTTTTGCCGCTTCTGGGGCGCGCACCGAGATGCCTGGATGTTCCCTTTGTATGGGTAATCAAGCGCGGGTTGAAGACAGAGCGACGGTATTTTCTACCTCGACTCGTAACTTCAATAATCGCATGGGAAAAGATGCGCGAGTCTATCTCGGTTCCGCAGAATTAGCGGCGGTTTGTGCGCTGCTAGGACGCATTCCCACCGTCGAGGAATACCTCGCAATTGTCACCGAGAAAATTAATCCTTTTGCCAGCGAGTTATACCGCTATTTGAACTTTAATGAAATCGCTGGTTTTGAGGATGAAGGCCGGGTAATTCCCCTAGAAGATTTACCTAAGATTGAGGATATCTTAGGGATTCCTTCTGGTGTTTTAAGTTAGTTGACCGGTTATGGGTCATTTCGATCGAGGCGAAAGATTTCTTTTGATTTCGATCAAGATGACCCCTCTAACGATCGAATTTTCGACAATTATAGGATTTTTTTCGATATACGGAATGACAACTCGATAAAATAAAAATATGAAATTCGAGTGGGATCGACAAAAGAACCGAGCGAATATCATCAAGCACGATCTAGACTTCGCGGACGCGCAGCGGATATTTGAACATCCCATTCGAGTTTCCCTTGACGAACGAGAAAATTATGGCGAAGATCGATTGATAGGAATCGGTACGCTCGATGGCCGAGTGGTAGTTGTCGTTGGGAGCATCTCACCTTTGCAATGAGCATAAATACTTAGTGGAAAAATAGGCTTTTCGAGGGTAATTCTTGTTTTAATTCTCCATGTACGCAGTCTTTAAAAGCCTCTATTTCGTTCCAAGACACGATTAAGAGTGGCTTTTAGGCTAAGTATAATTACTTATCGCGTAAGTGAGATGCTCCCGTTGTCGTTTTTACAGAACCGAGTAGAGATACAATTCGTATTATTTCACTTCGTAAAGCTTTACCCTATGAACGAAAACGATATGAACAATACCTCCGAGACGAATTGGGAGAAAGTTGACGCTCTTACGGAAGAGGAAATCGACACATCCGATATTCCGCCCTTAACCGAGGAGTTTTTTAGTAAATCGCGGTGGTGGAAACCTGTAGAGAAAGTAAATGTTCTTGTTCAAGTAGATCCCGAAACCCTAGCTTGGTTTCAATCACAGGGCGAGGATTGTGAACAAAAAATGTCCGCCGCTTTACGGATTTATGCGGAGGCTCACAAAGTATAGTCAAGTTTAGTTCGGGTACAAGCCACACAATAAAAAAGTTCGCTATCATTTTGAGCGGGATGAAAAGCCACACAATCTCATTTACCAATAAATCGCCTTAAATGAAATGATAAAAGTGAGTACGAAAAATTATGATTATAGATGTACCGACTGGAGATGATTTTAAATCCGCTGGCATTGATTTTTTAAATCTGGCTTGGGATAAGCTGATAAGTTTATCTACAACACTTGCGGAATATTTTTATAATGTGTATTATAGCGATGAGAATGAAGAAGTAATCGATCAATTGTCATCTGAGCAATATTGGAAACAAGCACAACGTCCATTGAGTACAGCCCTTTCCCTTATTCAACAAGGAACCGAATTTCTCTTAAAAGGTCATATTGCTACAGTTAGCCCGTATTTACTAATTTCAGGAGATCCGAGTAATTATCCCAGTAAATCTCATGAGCGCAATATCCGTTTTAGTGAATTTAAAACAATTGATGCACAGGATTTAGTCAAAGTTTATAATACCGTATCGACTGATCGATTACCAGATAACTTTCGACAAAGATTTGAAGATTTGAGAAGCAAGCGAAATATAATTATGCACACTGTAGATCCTGAATTATATATAAAAACTAAAGAGCTGTTTGTTGAAATTCTAGAAATTTGTCATTATTTGATAGAGCCAAACTCGTGGATAAAAATTCGAGGACAATTCATTCAAAATGTACCTGAATCTGTTCTATATAGCCCTGAAACCAGAGAATTATATAATTGGCTGGCTTTAGAAATAAACCTTGTAATTGATTTATTAACACCTTCAGAAAATAATAAATATTTTAATTTTAATAAAAAAACAAGACGTTATTTCTGTCCTAGTTGTTATAGTGGTTTTAGGGAAGATTACGAAGACGAACAGATTCCAAGATTAGCTCAACTAATACCTAATGAACCAACTAGCAACACTATTTATTGCCTTGTATGTAATGAATCTTATGAAGTATTGCGGGAAGATTGCACAGCTGAAGATTGTCTGGGTAATGTCATAGATCCTGATAATGATACATGTCTTACCTGTGGTTCGGACAATTTTCGAGATTAATTGTTGAAATTGTAATAAATATCTTGTATGTATTAATTTCTTTATTTTTTTAATCGGACAAGAAATTTATGAAAAGTTTTTCGCTCAAGCTGCCATACAAATAATCTTGCAAAAGTATCAAATTTTATTGTTAATTGTTGACACTAATCAGGAGGAATCGTCCAATGGATAAACTAAATTGTTATCAAAACATAATCAAGAAAATTCTCACAGAATATGCAGAAATTTTCTCACAAGTACCCGATCAAGACATAGAAGAAATATTGATGTTTGACGATAATAGAAGCCAATATCTTTGGTTTAATATTGGCTGGAAAAATGGCAAACAAATAAAGCTATTTCCGTTTATCTTCGTCTAAAAAATGACAAAATTTATATGGAAGAAGATGAGACAGAAGCAGGTATCGCCACGGAATTAATGCGCTTAGGAATTCCCAGCAGTGAGATAGTTTTAGCTTTTCAACCTCCCGAAGTGCGACAGTTTACCGAATTTGCGATCGCCTAAAAATTATTCTTTACTTTCTCGTCAGATGAGGAGTCGCTAAAATCGAGTATTTAAATATACTTGTTTCTCGGTCATTGCTGCCACTTCATCCTTGACTCGCCGGTTCAAGAGTTAGGTATTTTCCGAGCAAAAGTGCTACAATGTAATCTTAGGGCTCAAAATAATCAAGGAGAAGAGCATGGTCAGCAAAATTGATCGCCAAGCATTTTTACAATCCTTAATCGTGCCACCGGGTAAAGAAATTTCTCTGCACAAAGACTACGATGCCCGGTTTAAGCCAGACTACATTACCAAAGAAGATGCCACCCTGCTGCTGCAACAGGGGATCGAAAAAATGGCCGAGTTTCAAGATAAACTCTATGCCCAGGATACCTATGCTCTGTTAATTAATCTGCAAGCCATGGATGCGGCGGGTAAAGATGGTACAATTAGACACGTTATGTCGGGTTTAAATCCCCAAGGCTGTCAGGTATTTAGCTTTAAAGTTCCCTCGGCTGAAGAACTAGATCACGATTATCTCTGGCGATATTATAAAGCTTTACCGGAGCGGGGTCGTATCGGCATTTTTAATCGTTCCTACTACGAAGAATTATTAGTCGTGCGCGTCCATCAAGATTTATTGGAACGGCAAAAACTCCCCCTGGAAGACAGAACTAAGAAAGTTTGGCAGCGACGTTTTGAGGAGATTAATAATTTTGAAAAATATCTAGTTAACAATGGGGTTATTGTCCTGAAATTCTTTCTCAATGTTTCTAAAGGGGAACAGAAAAAACGATTTTTAGAAAGAATTGATCGCCCCGAAAAAAACTGGAAGTTTTCCGAAAATGATGTCAAAGAAAGAGCTTTTTGGGATGATTACACGAAAGCCTACGAAGAGGTATTCAATCATACCAGTACCGAGTGGGCCCCCTGGTATATTATCCCGGCTGATCGCAAATGGTTTACCCGTTTAGCTGTGGGGGCGGTTATTTATCACACCCTCGAATCCCTCGGTTTACGATATCCCACCGTCACCGAAGAACATCGCCAAGCTTTACTGAAAGCCAAAGAAATCCTGGAAAATGAGCAGGATTAAAAATGGAAGAAAATCCCCAAAAAGCGATAATTGCCAGAAAATCGGTCATAAGCTAAGACGTATGTTAACCGCCTATCCTTAGATTAGCTGAATCTCCCCTAGTCCCTTCTGAAATGACTATAAAATAACAAAACTGGTATATAAATGGGGAGAGTGCATGGATTGTTGTGCAACCCTATTTTGATGGGGGAACATTAGAATCATCGAATCCATGACCAGCGACAAAAGCCCGCAGAGCTATTTTGTCTGGGGGTCTGTCTGAGGGCAGACTAGATGCCCTTGAATATTCTAATCAAATAGGAGTAAAACCGATGAACACAAGCATTTAAACCATTCATGCCCGAGAAATTCTCGACTCTCGTGGCAATCCGATGGTTGAAGTTGATGTCATTTTGACGGACAAGAGCAAGGGTCGAGCGGCAGTACCTTCTGGAGCATCTACGGGGAGTAGGGAAGCTCTGGAATTACGGGATGGCGATCCTACTCACTACGGTGGCAAGGGCGTTCTCAAAGCGGTGGCCCACGTCAATGGTGCGATCGCTGCTGCCCTCAAGGGAATGGATGCCACTGACCAAAGTGCTGTCGATCAGAAAATGCTAGAGTTAGACGGCACTGAATTTAAGGCGAACTTGGGCGCTAATGCCATTCTGGGAGTTTCAATGGCGGTGGCCAGGGCGGCAGCAACTTCTAAGGGTCAACCCCTTTATCAATATCTTGGCAGCACTGAGGCGACTCTACTGCCAACTCCCTGCTTTAACATTCTCAATGGTGGAGTTCACGCCGACAACAGTGTTGATTTTCAGGAATACAAGCTAGTTCCCGTCGGTGCTACCACCTTTGCTGAAGCGTTGCGCATGGGGGCAGAGGTTTACCACGCCCTGAAATCAATTTTGAAACAAAAAGGTTGTAGTACCGGGGTCGGCGATGAAGGCGGCTTTGCCCCTGACCTTAAGTCCAATGTAGAAGCCATCGAGCTAATTCTAGAAGGAATTGACAAGGCAGGATAGTTACTAATTCTGTACGCAAATATTGCATCTAGAATTAGCTTTGTACGCTTTGACCCGTACTGGGTTAACTACGAACCTCTCTATCGGATTCCCGCTAAAGGCGGCCTCTCCGAC
>NZ_SFBO01000157.1:0-4212 GCF_007095705.1 Microcystis sp. Msp_OC_L_20101000_S702 | reverse complement strand
GGTGATGCAAGGGTTTTAAGAGATTCTAGCAGATTTAAGTGCATTTGGGAAGCTCTCAATCAAGCTAAAAGCCCTTTCCTGTAAGGTTTTTAGATTTATTCAGCAAACCCTAAATAAAAATAATCTCCTGAATCCTATCTCCTATCTCCTATCTCCTATCTCCTATCTCCTATCTCCTGACTCCTGAATCCTAACCCTAACAAAGGCCTATTTTAAACACCTCTTGCGCTACTCGCTCGCAACTGCCTACTGTTCCTAAACCGGCTTTAGTTTCTGCGTATTCATCTAACATTTTTTGCCGACGTTGCTGATTTAATAATAAATCTAGACATTCCTGCATAATTCTCTCTGGGTTAGCTTCCTCTTGTAATAATTCGGGAACAATTTCTCGCATTAAAACTAAATTTACCGGTGAGACAAATGGTACAGAAAGCTTCATAATATTGCGGGCAATCCAAGCAGTAACTGCACTTAAACGGTAAACCACCACCTGCGGCACATTTAACAAAGCAATTTCGAGATTAACTGTACCAGACTTAGCCACAGCCAGATCGGCTGCGGCAATCGCTTCTAAAGTCTGATCTCGTTCCATAATCACCGCATTTAATCCATATTCCGCTACTAATTCTCGCATTTTTGGTTCGTATAAAGCTAGGGGAACGGGAATTAAAAACTTAATATCGGGAATTTTTTCCTGTAATTTTTGGGCAGCAGCGCACACCGTCGGCACGAGATATTTAAACTCCTGTTGACGGGAAGCAGGTAATAAAGCGATTACCGTTTCTTCGGGTTTTATTGCCCATTTTTGCCGCATTTCTTGGCGATTGGGAGCATTTGCCATACGATCAACTAAAGGATGTCCCACCCAAGTTACCGGTAAACCTTTTGTTTCAAAAAAACGAGCTTCAGCGGGAAAAATTGCCAATAATTTATCGGTGACGGCGATTAATTTTTCCGTATTAAATAACTTTTCTGCTGTGGCCCTTAGTTTAGCTGAGGGGATATTTTCTTCCGACCAAATCCACACCTGTGGGGCAATATAATAAATAATTGGGACATCGGGAATAATTTTTTTAGCCGACTGACCGATTGCCACATTTGCCCCCACATAATCAATTAAAATAATCAGATCAGGGGGATGATCTCTAAAAAACTCTTTTGCTCGTTTTTGTAGTTGTAAAGTTGGCCAAATAAAGGGGATAGATTCAATTAATCCCATGGCAGCCAGTCGAGTGGTTTTCCCCAACATTTTTGCTCCGGCTAACTCCATGCGATCGCCACCTAGTGCAAAAATTTCTAACTCAATTTCCTGGGTTTTAGCTAGTTTAAAAAGGGATTCAATCAGCATGGCTGCCTGTAAATCACCCGATACCTCACCCGTACTAATAAATATACGCATTTGGATAATTATTTGATAATAAAAGAATTCAGGAGACAGGATTGCTGGAGATAGGATTGCTGGAGATTGTTTTTATTTATTCTTCCCACTTCCCCATCACCCCACACCCCACACCCTACACCCCACAGACTGTTCCTCAATCAATAAATTATTTCCCCGGAATTAAACCGCGACGTTTTTCTCCGGTGGTAGAGGATTGTAAAAATTGACAGAGATGTTGAACATGGGGGTTATCGGTTAAGAGAGAAACTTGTTCTAAAGCCTCCTGAAGATTTATATTAGAACGATAGATAATCCGAAAAGCTTTTTTGAGTAAAGCTAAATCTTCATCGGTAAAACCGGCCCTTTGTAAACCGACTAAATTAAGAGTTCGCACGCGACAGGGATTGCCTTCCACTAAAGTAAAAGGGGGAACATCGCGATCAATACGACTCATTCCTCCTAACATGGCCATTTTGCCAATATGAACAAATTGATGTACTCCTAAAACCCCCCCGATAACTGCTTTTGATTCGATCTGAACATGACCAGCCAAGGCGACACTATTAGCGATAATAATGTTATCTTGCAAAATACAATTATGGGCAACGTGAACATAGGCCATTAATAAATTATTACTGCCAATTTGGGTAACTTCTCCCGTATCCGTGGCGCGATTAATCGTGACAAACTCGCGAATTTGGTTATAATCACCAATTTCTACGGTACTTTCGCCCCCTTTATACTTTAAATCCTGTGGTTCATTACCAATAACAGCCCCAGAAAAAATATGATTACCCTTGCCAATTTTGGTCGGACCTTCAATGACCACATGGGCATCAATAATTGTATCAGCTTCAATTTCCACATTTGCCCCGATCACAGCATAGGGACCAACTTTAACCTTGGGATCAAGTTTTGCCGACGGATGGATAACCGCAGTGGGGTGAATTAACGTATTCAAAGGGAAGTCTCCCGCGCTCAACTTCGTCACTGTATGAATCATGGTATAGCTTATCCTATATTGGACAGATTGTGATCAAGATTGATAGCGGTTGCTTGCGGAGGGGACGACTTTGATGGGGAACCAGAACCCGATAAACTATTAACCAGATTCTCTTGGTTCCTTCGTCCCTCCCATCCTGATAAAAAATATATGAGTAATAATAGACCTAAAATTATAGTCTTAGATGACGACCCGACAGGTTCCCAAACAGTCCATAGTTGTCTGTTGTTGATGCGGTGGGATGAAGATACTCTCCGCTTGGGATTGGCAGATAATGCGCCAATTTTCTTTGTTTTGACCAATACTCGCGCTTTAACCCCCGAAAAAGCCGAGTCTGTCACCAGAGAAGTCTGTCATAATCTGAAAACTGCCTTAACTAAAGAGGGAATCGAGGATTTTTTGGTGGTTAGTCGTTCCGATTCTACCTTGCGCGGGCATTATCCGATCGAAACTGATGTTATTGCCGAAGAATTGGGCGGTTTTGATGCTCATTTCCTGATTCCAGCCTTTTTTGAGGGGGGTAGAATCACCCGTGATAGTATTCACTATTTAATCATCGATGGCGTTCCCACTCCCGTCCACGAGACGGAATTCGCTCGCGATTCGGTTTTTGCCTATCACTATAGTTATCTGCCGGATTATGTGGAGGAGAAAACGAAAGGTAAAATTAAAGCAGATGATGTGGAAAGATTTTTACTGGCAGATATCCGTCAAGGTAGTTTAGAACGACTGCAAAAGCTCAAAAATAATCAATGTGGGGTGGTAGATGGGGAAACTCAAGCGGATCTCGATCGCTTTGCTGAAGATATTTTAACCGCCGCAGGGGAAGGAAAAAAATTTTTATTCCGTAGTGCCGCCAGTATTTTAACTTCTTTGGCTAATTTAGGAACTCAACCGATCGCACCCGAATCTATGGGTAAGTATAAGCCCACGGGGGAAGCCGGGGCAATTATCGTCGGTTCCCACGTCAAAAAAACTAGCCAACAATTAGATAAACTGCTTCAACAACCCAACACCGTCGGAGTCGAAATCGATGTGACGGCATTGCGCGATCGTCCTGAGCAACGAGATCAACTCCTAGCACAAGCTCTGGAAAAAGTCAAGCTTATTCACAAAAATAAACAAACCCCCGTGATCTATACCAGTCGGCAAGAGTTAACCTTTGCTTCTGTGCAGAAACGTCTTGATTTTGGGGTTGCCGTCTCCACCCTGTTAATGGACATTGTTAAGGGTTTACCCAGTGATATCAGTTTTTTAATCAGTAAAGGCGGAATTACTTCCAATGATGTCTTAAGTACGGGTTTAAGCCTGCAATCGGCCCGTTTACTCGGTCAGATTCTCCCCGGTGTCTCCATGGTCCGTACAGCAGCCGATCATCATCTCTTTCCTAATTTACCTGTGGTTCTTTTCCCTGGTAACGTTGGTGATGTCCAAGCTTTAGCCACAGTTTATCAACGTTTGTGTCAATAGGAGGCAATCAGTGATCAGTGAGCAGATGTGAGTTTTCAGTTCACTGATTACTGAAAAAAGCTCCCCAATTCATAATTCTGGTGGTGATTCGGTAGTAGTGATGGCGGCTTAATCCTTTGCCTTGCTGTGCATTGTAGTCATGGATAAAATACCAAAGGGTTCCCCAAGGTGATTCTCCATTTTTTTAGAGAAAGATAGACTCTCTCTCACCAGCCAAGAAATCCTTAGTCGAAAGGTATTATTTAGGGTTTGCTGAAAAAGTCATTGAAAAGTACAGGTCTCTTAATCAATGATTTCACTTAGCTACAAGCATAAGCTTTAGTTGTTGATTAATTTTTAAGTCATAACTTATCCTAAT
>NZ_SFBO01000156.1:0-18192 GCF_007095705.1 Microcystis sp. Msp_OC_L_20101000_S702 | reverse complement strand
CCATTTTTTTGCTTACCTCCACCTTAATTCCTTCTTTCAAAACTATACCTATCAATCGTTTCCCCTTTTTTTAAGTTTCTTCTCTTTTTGTTAAGAAAGATCTGACTAATGGATAGCTTGATAAGGGGGGTGTCTGATAATTTTTAACGCCTACCTACTTAAAACAAATGTATTATCCGAGAATTAAGTCTCTGGATTGAAATCACAGGAACTCACAGGGGTTAACCTAGGAGCAAAAGACTATTGCGAAGCATAACCTAAAAATTGATTACCGAGTTTACTGCTATTGAGCGTGAATGCGTGGATGGAGTAAACGCTCGACCGGTTGACCGTTTTTTAAATGTTCCTCGACAATCTGATTGACATCCTCTGGTTTAACACGACAGTACCAAGTTTCTTCGGGAATAATCCTCACCGTGGGGCTAGTGCTACACTGTCCTTGACAACCACTGGTCATAACGATGACATCTTCTGGGAGAGCTGCCGTTTGCCATGCTAAAAGAAGCTCGGACGCACCCTGCACCAAACAGGAAGAATGCTGACAGACCATCACAAATCGCTTTTGGGGATAAGACATATTACCTAAAAAGTTGCAAAATTGGATAGTTCCCCGGTTATATTCTTGGGAGTCGCTTTGGGGAAGCATAGTTTTATTTTGCCCCGAATCCCCAATACTGGCAACACAAAAAAAAGGGGCTGAAAATTAACCATCAATCTTTAAAATAGAATTGGGAGAAAAATTTAGTCAATCAAGAGGGTAAAAGTGGCATTCGCTAGTCATTGGATCATGTTAGGTTTATTACTGGGTTTTGCTGTCGCCCATAGCGGATTAGCCAGTTTACGAATGCGGGGAGAAGCCATCATCGGTGCGCGACTGTATCGGGTATTATTTGCCCTTGTGAGTATTCCTCTAGCAGTAATTTTAGTAGTTTATTTCTTCAATCATCGTTATGATGGTTTGCTTCTCTGGCAAGTACAGGGAGTAACCGGAGTTAAAACCCTAGTTTGGATACTTTCGGCCATTTCTTTTTTCTTTCTCTATCCTGCCACCTTTAACCTGCTGGAGATTGCCGCTATCCAAAAACCCCAGGTTCATCTCTACGAAACCGGCATTCTGCGCGTTACCCGTCATCCCCAGATGGTAGGACAGGTGATCTGGTGTATTGCTCACACCCTCTGGTTAGGGACAAGCTTTACCCTATTAACTTCCCTAGGTTTAATTGCTCATCATCTTTTTGCCGTCTGGCATGGCGATCGCCGGTTAGAAGACCGTTACGGAGAGGCATTTTTAAAGATCAAAGAACGCACCTCAGTGGTCCCCTTTTTAGCGATTATCGATGGTCGGCAAAGCCTGAAATGGCAAGAATTCCTTCGTCCTGCCTATCTAGGAGTAACAGGGTTTATTTTACTCCTCTGGTGGGCGCATCCTTGGCTAATGCAAGCAACAAGTAAAATTTATTGGTGATTTTGCTCCCAACTCCTTTCCTGTTGATCCCGATTGGTGTAGAATGGCTTCTATATCAAAATAAAGTTTTCATAAAATACGTTTAGACATGATACTATCTGTCAACGAAAAGAGCTTCCCTAAGCTAGTTTTAGAGTCTTCTCGTCCGGTTCTCGTGTATTTTTGGGCACCTTGGTGTGGTTTATGTCGTTTAATCCAACCCACCCTCTTTTCTTGGCAAAATGAGTGTCAAGATGCGATTCAATTAGTCGGTGTCAATGCCGATAATAATTTTAAATTAGCTAATAGTTTTCGTCTGCGTAGTCTGCCTACTTTAATTCTCTTCGATCGAGGTGTTCCGGTTCACCGTCTGGAGGAAATTCACAGTCGCGAGGAATTGCAACAAACCCTGCGACTAATAGTCAAAAATCAAATCCCGCGTTCAGCTTAAGGGAAAGATATCTTTTCTGATGGGACTGGCAGAGATAATATAATGGGACAAAAAGTAGATAATCCCAATTGCTACAACTCCCATAGTTCCCCCAGTTCAAAAAATTAGGAGGCTTGCAAAAAATGCCGATTGGTGTGGCTGAATTTGTCGAAAATCAGGAAAATCGCTGTCCTGTGGTACTACTACTAGATACCTCTGGTTCAATGCAAGGGGAACCGATTAAGGCTCTCAATGATGGCATCAAAACCTTTCAGGAGGACGTGATGCGGGATATGCAAGCGACGTTGAGTGTAGAAACCGCCATTGTCACCTTTGGTAATGGAGGGGTTAAAACCGTGCAAGATTTTGTCGGGATTGACCAATTTACGCCACCGACTTTAACCGCAGGAGACTTAACCCCCATGGGAGAAGCGATTGAATTGGCTTTAGATTTAATCGAAGATCGTAAGGCGATTTATAAAAGTTATGGTATCCAATATTATCGTCCCTGGATATTTTTAATTACTGATGGTGCGCCTACGGATCAATGGAATCTGGCGGCGCAACGGGTAAAACAAGGAGAAGCAGAAAATCGGGTTTTATTTTTTTCTGTAGGTGTTCAGGGTGCTGATATGGAGAAGCTCAAACAGATTTCTAATAATCCCCCCGTGTTACTCAATGGGTTAGATTTTCGGGATTTATTTCAGTGGTTAAGTAACTCAATGAAACGAGTTTCTGGTGGTAAAATTGGAGAAGCGATCGATTTACCACCAGTGAATTGGGGACAAATTACCACCTAGAGGACAGTTAATTATGTGGAGAACGTTGTGTCAATCGGTAATCGGTAGTTTTCATGTGCAAGGGGGATTACCCTGTCAAGATTATGGTGCTTATAAATTATTGGGTCAGGATGTTTTGATTGGAGCCGTGGCCGATGGGGCCGGTAGTGCCAAACATTCGGATTTGGGGGCGAAAATAACAGTTAAAGCAGCGCTGCAATTTTTAGAGGAAAATCTCAAAAAAACAGCATTTGCGGCAACTGAAACTGAAGCAGAATTAGAGGAAATATTCCGGCGACTGTTGGCTTATGTTCAGCAAATTCTCCAAGAAGAAACCGAAAAAGAACAGTTAGACATTAATGATCTAGCGACAACTTTACTGGTTGTTTTGGTTACTTCAAAACGGTTAGCGGCGATGCAGATAGGAGATGGTTTTATTGTCTTCAAACCTCTGGGTGGAAATTATCAGTTATTGTTGCAGCCTGACAAGGGGGAATACATCAATGAAACCACTTTTGTTATTTCTAGTAATGCTTTGGAGGATATGCAAATAAAAGTTTTAACCGAGCCAGTTGCCTTTATTTGTGTGGCGACAGATGGAGTGGAAAAGGTATCGATCGATTATAAAAATTGGCAGCCTTTTCCGCCTTTTTTTCAGCCATTAGAGGAATATTTACAACAGACAGAAACGCCATTGCAGGAAGATCTCAAAGAATTTTTAGAGCGGGAGGATTTAAATAAGTTAACAACCGATGATAAAACCTTACTCCTAGCTTTTTGTTTAAGAAACTGAGGGGTTTAAGAAACCGGGTTTGTTTGACAAACCCAGTTTCTGGATCATAGCGTTCCTAGGTAAAACAATCGTGAGCAAAAAATCTATCAAAAGCGACTTGAAGAGAATTGATGCGATGACGGATGAGAATATCGATTATTCTGATATTCCGCCGTTAGGTGATGAATTCTTTACCCAAGAAACAGTATCTTTTTCGACATCAAAGCAGCAATTAACCATCCAACTAGATCAAGATATATTAGAATGGTTAAAAGCCCAAGGAAAAGGATATGAGACACAAATTAACTACATCTTGCGGGAAGTGATGGAACAGCAGCAGCAGTAAAAAACAACGAACCTGATTTGATTACAAGGTTTGTTGTTGCGCTTCAGCGCTCAACTCTGGCGAAAATTGGGCTAAAGTGAATTCGAGTAATCTGTATAAAACGGAGGTCGTCTATGGCAGATTTAATCGTCCGCAATATCGATGAAGCCATCGTCAAAGCTCTCAAAAAGCGAGCCAGCCAACACGGGATCAGTGCCGAAGCCGAACACCGCCAAATCTTAGAAAAAGCCTTGCTGCAACCGCAACGAAAATCCCTAGCAGAGGTGCTACGCCAGATTCCCAGCGTTGGCAACGATTCAGACTTCGATCGCGTTCAAGATGACACAGCCAAACCAGTATTTGATTGATACTAAGTAGGTAGGCGTTAAAAATTATCAGACACCCCCGTTATCAAGGGTAGGGTTGATTCATGAATCAACCCTACCTTATCAAGGGGGGATCAAGGGGGGATTAAAGGCAAAATCCATTTTTAATTTAATTATAACCAGCTACTTAATATTATTAGTAAGTGAGCAAGATGCTCACACTTATAATAAGTAGGTAGGTGTTAAAAGTTGTCAGGCACCCCCCTTATCAAGGGGGGCAGGGGGGATCCCCCCGCCTATCGGCACCCCCCTTATCAAGGGGGGCAGGGGGGATCGGCACCCCCCTTATCAAGGGGGGCAGGGGGGATCGGCACCTCCCTTATCAAGGGGGGATCAAGGGGGGATTAAAGGCAAAATCCATTTTTAATTTAATTATAACCAGCTACTTATATCTAACTTATTAGAAACGACTAGATAAATTTTTCTGAACAGCACAAATACTCGGAGATTTTTTGATGTCTTTAACTTATCGCTGTCAACTACAGAATCGCTGGATTACACTGACGCAAGAACTGGCGAACAGTGGCGAAGCGAAAGTATGGCACACTAACTTTAATGGGTACTTAGCGAAAATCTACCACAATCCCCATAATGAAAGGGTTGATAAATTACAGTTAATGGTGAGAAATCGGCCTGGGGATCCTAATGCTCATCTTAACCATATTTCCTTCGCTTGGCCCTATTCTATCTTGGAAGATAACCAGGGAAAAGTCGTTGGTTTTTTAATGCCAGAAGTGGTGGGTTCAGAAACATTATTAAAGCTTTGTACCCCCAAATTGAGAAAACAATACAAGTTAGAAACTAATTGGTATTTTCTTCATGTAGTAGCGCGGAATATAGCCGCTATTATCCAAGCAATTCACCTTAAAGGTTATGTTTTGGGAGACATCAAGCTAGAAAATATCTTAGTGAATAATCGGGCGTTGCCTACGATTATTGACACAGATTCATTTCAAGTATCAGATCCCTATAGTAGTAAAATATATCGCTGTTTAGTTGGCTCAGAAGGATTTACGCCAGCGGAATTAATCGGAGTGAATCTAGCAGATGTAGATCAAACAGAAGTGCATGATCGCTTTCGATTAGGAGTTGTTATTTATTATCTACTATTTAGCGGGCCGCCGTTTCGGGGATTGTGGCAAGGAGCAGGGGATTCCCTGGAACAGTCGGAACTAATTCGACGGGGACTATGGCCTTTTTCTGGTGATAAATTGGTTGTACCTAGTAATACAACAATCCCATTAAATATTTTACATCGCGACTTACACGCCTTATTTTTGCGCTGTTTCAATGAGGGACATAAATTCCCCGACAGACGACCGACGGCTGAGGAATGGCGCGGTACTTTGGAAGCTGCACTAAAAGAGGTTATACGCTGTGGCAAAGTTGATAATCATTACTACAACCGCAGTTACGGAAAGTGTTATTGGTGTGAGCGATTTAGTGATTTAAATTTTGATATTTTTCCGGGGAACAGTATCGCTACTGTGACACCCTTCACCGAAAACCTACCCAAGGGAATAACACTGGAGATGGTGAGCTTACCAGCAGGTCAATTTTTCATGGGATCTCCTGACAGGGATAATGAAAAGCCTCAACACCAAGTTCAAGTCAACAGTTTTGCGATTGGGAAATATCCAGTCACTCAGGCACAATATCAAGCAGTAATGGGAAACAATCCCTCTTGGTTTAAAAATAATCCCCAAAATCCAGTAGAAAAGGTTAGTTGGAACGATGCTCAAGCCTTTTGTCAGAAATTGAGTCAAATAACAGGAAAAACCTATCGCCTACCGACGGAAGCGGAATGGGAATATGCTTGTCGTGCGGGGACAACCACTCGCTATTATTTCGGTGATGATGCTAATCAGTTAGGAGATTACGCTTGGTATAAAGGAAATTCTCAGGATAAAACTCATCCTGTGGGCCAGAAAAAGCCCAATGCTTGGGGACTCTATGACATGAGTGGCAATGTTTGGGACTGGTGCGAAGACGATTGGCACAATAACTATATCGGAGCGCCAAAGGATGGATCGGCGTGGCTTGTCAATAATGATAATCGTTCTCAGTTTCCTAAGTGTCTGCGGGGCGGTTCTTGGTTCAGCTTCCCTTATGTCTGTCGTTCTGCCAACCGCTACAGGGTCAACCCCGACTACGACTACGGCGACAGCGGTTTTCGGGTGGTGTGCGGTGCTGGGAGGACTCTGTAACCCTTATTCTCTTTTTACCCTTTTTTACCCTTTTTCTCTTTTTCTCTTTTTCCCGCCCTTAGGCGGGTCGATTTTTTTGAAAAAATTGAGGTAGTGTTAAATTTTGTTAAGGACAATGAAAAATGAAACAGTTATCGGTTGTTAAAAAGCCGTGGGTTGGGTTTCGTTCCTCAATCCAACCCAATGATTTAAAAATGTTGGGTTTCACTATCGTTTGGCCTAACCTACGATCAGACTACGGACGAAAAAGTGAGCGCCGATCTCCTAGGGTGTGTTAATGTTGGTGTAGCCTACCAGCCGACTTTACATGGCGGGTTACTGTAACCTTAAGGATCTCAAGTGTTTTGTCAAGGATAATTTGGGGGATTTTGCTCACCAATGAAACAAGCTATTACAGCGAAGGTTGTTAAAATAACCACCAACAAGGCCGAAAAAATCTTGTTAAATTCTGGTTTTAACAAAAAACAAGCTCAAGTTATCTTAAGCAAAATTACTAATTTTTGTCAACATTGGAAAATTCTTGAAATGTCTTTATTTGGTTCAGTATTAAGGGAAGACTTTCGAGTTGATAGTGATATTGATGTTCTTTATAAGTTTGCTCCCAATCATGGCTGGGATTTGTTTGATATTGTTCAGATGAAAGAAGAATTAGAGGAGATATTCGGACGCAAAGTTGACTTGGTTAATCAAGAGGGACTGAAAAACCCCTATCGTCGTTACGAAATTTTAAAAACTCATCAGCTAATTTATCGTCATGAACAGTCGTGAGGCTGGCTATCTTTGGGATATGGTCGAAGCTATTACTAATATCCAAGAATTTATTCAAGATGTTTCTTTGGAAGAATATTCCAAGAGTCTTTTGTTACAAAGTGCTGTGGAAAGACAATTAGAAATTTTAGGAGAAGCAGCCCGTAGAATTCCTGAGACTTTTCAACAAAAACACACCAAAATTGATTGGAGGGGAATTATTGGACTCAGAAATATTATTAGCCATCAGTACGATCAGGTTCAACCAGAAATTGTCTGGAATATTATTACAGTAAGACTTTCTCCTTTGCTAGAACAATTGCAGTCTCTATTACCACCATTGCCCCAATGATAATAATTTAAAAAATTAAGTTAATGGCAGATTATGACTGCTATCCTTTCTGGGGAATCGATCAAATAGGTGAGATAGATTTCTCGGAATTACCCTTTAGCAGTGAACAGTAAACAATTATCACTTAGAATGAATTGTAAAGGTTACGAAGCAGTAGTTTTTTTTGATGACGAGGCGGGTATCTTTTACGGTGAGGTGGCCAACGTCCGAGATGTTATCACTTTTCAGGGAGAGAGTGTGGCGGAATTGCAGCAGGCTTTTGCTGATTCAGTGGAAGATTACCTAGCTTTTTGTGCCGAGCGCGGGGAAAAGCCAGAAAAACCTTTTTCTGATAGTTTTCTGTCACAGCCACACCCGAAATTACACCAACAAATTTAGCAATAAGTAGGCTGGTTTGAGGAACGAAACCCAACCCAATTATTTAGGGTTTGCTGAAAAAGGCCTAGGGTGGGGTCAGGCAGAAGGCTCCGAGGCTGCGAGGCAGGAGTTTCAGGCTTTGTTGCCCTGCTTTTTTGTACCAGTTTGTGTACTGCACGAAAGATAATGCCAGGTTTTTGAAGGTCCCAATCCTATTTTCGCAGCATGAACATCGGATTTTAACAGGTCAAAAGCCTTATTTTAAAAGGTTTTTACCATTATTCAGCAACCCCTAAATAATTAATTCATAGCGAATTTTCATCTTTCCCTCCTAATTTATATTTTAAAATTAGATTACGAATTTGTTTGATTTGATAAGTTATGTAGGTTGGGTTGAACAGAGTGAAACCCAACAATTATAGGCTTTGTGTTGGGTTTCGTGCCTCAATCCAACCTACTACTACTGAACCAGAGAACAAAGAATCATCATAACATTATTGATCATCTGGCAAAGCTAAAATTTCATCCCCAATTAAATCAGGTAAATTTTCGGTATGAACGTGCAAGTGAGTAATTGAGCCTATTAATTCTGCCAAAATATCCCCTTTTTGGTCATCAGTTAGGCTTGGTAATTTAAGCTGACTTAGTAAGAATAAAACCGCCTCGCATTCTTCACCTAATTCAGATAATAGAGTGGCCAAGGTAGAGTTGACTTTCAAGGGTTTTTCAGTGTTTGAAATCATTGCTTATTTTCCTCTGTTTAATCGCTTTTCTGCTCTAGATAAACTTTTTTCTAAACCTTTAATTTCTCTTTTCTAGTAATTAATTAAGTTTTCATCGGGGGATTCTTTTTGTTCCTCATTGGCAATTTTTTGATGATGGATCAGAATTTGATAACGAATGCTTTCAACAGATTTACGAAATTTCTTTTTTGACAAGTATTTACTCCTAACTTGCGCTGGTTAATATCTATCGTAATTATAAACCATAGATTATGTAGGGGAAAATGGCATTTACCCTCCTGGGGTGACGGTGACAGGTATCGAATCGCGGAACCCCTGATAACCTCGTGTGGAAACGATGTAGGATCGGAGTTTGAAAAAACTGCGACACGCCTTATACGCTACAATTCACTGACACAGGACTGTCCAAACTCTTGAATATAAACACGCACTAAAAAAGTGTGATAGTGGGATGCCCCCAGTGGAATACCCTTTAATGTTTTGACATTTTTACAGGATAAAGCTAAGATAAGGACTATTCATCTTCAATCGTGGACAAAATGTTAGCGGAAATCAGGCTCAAAACCTTAACTGTTGCCATTATCTTTAGCTTTATTGGGTTAACCACCCCTATTTATGCAGAAAACCCCGATCATGTAGCAAAACTAAAAAAGACAAAACAATGTCCGGGTTGCGATCTCAGTGGGGCAGATTTAAGCAAGTTGAACTTAAAGAATGCCAACTTGAAAGGTGCTAATTTAAGAAGTGCCAATTTAAGCGAAAGTAATTTACTACAAGCTGATTTGGAAGGGGCAATTTTAACAGGTGCTAACCTACGTTCTGCTAACCTCATTGGGGCTAACCTCAAGAATGCCAAGCTAAATAGTGCTGATTTGGGTCGTGTAAAATTTATGGATGCTAATTTGACGGGAGCGAGTTTAGCTAATGCCTCTATATATGGAGCCAACTTTACTGGGGCTGATATGAGTGGTGTAATTTTGAATGGTACTCGAGGTTGCGGCGATGCCATTGCACCCGATGGAAGTACAGGAATAAGATGTTAAACAACATCTAAAAACATCTAAGCAATTCTTGATATTAATTACCTTTCTTTCGACAATCTGCAAAGCGTGAATATAGCAAGTGCCGATTCGTATTGCTTCCTCCATCTGACCAACCCTCTCCTAAAGGATAAGTTATTTGTACCGGAAGATGTCCTTGAGGTGGATTGGCATATTTAATATCATCACTCGATATATAGCTACTACCAGAACTGGTACTAGATGGTAGTATCCATTGAACCCATTGAGCAAATTGACGATAAGCTTCAATGATAGTTGTTGAATTATTTTTAGCATCATTCCAAAACTTTAATTGTGCCGACAGTCCTAATTGATTATTACTGTACTCAGACCAAAGCCGATCAATAAATTTTAAGTCCTCACAAGCAAAACTATTAATATCCTTTTCATCCAACCAGTCCCTATTTTTCCAATCTGGATTTTGATACTTGGCTGACGCTAACATTAACTTAAAAGTTATGTCGTCTGCTTCTTTCCATTTCTTTTGTTGTAGGAGTTGTCGTAGGGGTGCGTAGTCCACGCCAGTGGTTGAGGAGATGAGGGTCGATCGTGGTTGGGTAGGTGGTGTTGGTTGTGGCGTAACCACGGGCGATGGCGTAATAGGGGGAGGACTGAACGGAGAAGGCGATACCGCGACGGATTGCTGTGGATTGAGATAAAACTCACCCCCTTCTAAATCCCCTTCCGTCCAAGGCTGTTGGGCTGCGTTTGTTTTTTCCTTAACTGATGTGCTGACCCGCCGAAACATCAACTGCACATCGATGTTAGGTTTCTTGATATTTTCCAGTAATGCCGAAGTAAAGGGAGAATTGCGCTGTCCTACCCCATCTGCCGCCGTATTTCCTTCCCTCGTCGCGTAGGCAATAATAATGCCAGTAGCAGGAGAAACAGCCGTCAATCCCCGAACATTGCTACTCCGACGGCTCGATCGCCACCGCCGATAAAAGGGATTATCCCGACAAGCATCAATAATAATAATATTGACCTGATTTCTAGCTTCTTCCATTGCATTCAGCACCTTACCCAAAGCAACCGCCTCATAACGGGCATCTTTCTCATTCAGGAGTTGTGCCTTGAGGGGAATTAAATAATTTTCTCCTTCTACCTGTACCCCATGTCCCGCATAATAAAAGACACCCACGCCACCCTTACGCAATTGTCGGCTGAAATCGTTGATCGCTGTCTCCATCGATCGCAAATCCTGATTTTGCAACAACGTCACCTCAAAATCCAACTCCCGTAACGCCTTCGCCATATCCGTCGCATCATTGACAGGATTAGATAATGCGCCTTCCTCATAGTTCGCATTGCCAATCACCAAAGCTACTCTGGGTTGTTTTTGAGCGATTAACCGAGTATTAATCCCCTTCAATTGCCCTTGTGGAGATGGCAAACTGAAACTCGCATCCTTCGCCAAAACAACGGTTTTAGGGGTAGTATTAGCGGCAAATCCCGCAAAAGCAATGACGGTTAAACCAGTAGCAACAGAGAAAAAAATCGGTTTCAGAGGCAACATAGAACAAACTCAGCGATTTTTAAACTCAATAACAACTTACTCAATTTCTCCTATGTGAATCGTCATTTTTGTTGACGAATTCAAGAGAATCTTTTTCACTCCGTGGGGTTTATTCTGGGTGTCTTCTAACAATCGTTCTCGCCCTTGAGGACTCATGGTTGCTAGAGCGATCGTCGCTTGTCTGGGAGGATTTCCTAGCTTCAATGCTTGAAGGGGGAAATCTGGCAATATTTTTTTACTTCCTCGGAACCTAATCGGCAGAGGCTTTCCTGTACTCCAGACATCACCCTCAAAAGCGATCGCCTTAACTTGTGTCAACGGAACCTTTTCCGAATAACCCCCGGCCGAAAGCGTCAAACTTGTTTGATTAAAAGCCGTTAATTGCCCCGTCAGAGAAGCCCCCTGTTTCCTCGTCACCGTCGCCTTATCCGGCACCGCCACCTCCAACACCGTCCCCTGACTCCGCGCGGAACCCTGCCATCCCGCCCAATGCCCCTCATTCGCCACACCCAGCAATAGTAAAGCCAGAACACTCCCCTGCAAAATAGTCTTCTTCACCGGATTAACCCCTCAATATCCAGATAAATTAAGAGATGATAGAATCCTAACACCTCTTTTCTCCGCTCACAACTAGGCTGTTTGTCATGGCTGAACCCCAGACTACCACCGAATACAATCCCCTCGGCAAACTCCTCGGCGTGCTGGCATTGTTAGCCGCCGGCCTGTACTTTACTGGATGGACTTATCGCTGGACTTACTTCAGCTTCTTTCAACTCAAAGTCACCACCCTTAACCTACCCGGCGAATCCTTTTATCTTGCCGCCTTTCAAACCTTTTTCGGGGAACCCCTCGCCTTCCTGAGAACCATTCTCGTTTTGGGTGTGACAGTCTTCGCTATTCTCGTCACCCTGCACTGGGGTCAAAAATGGGGCAGTAAATACCTACGAAGATTGCCCTTTACTTTCAATGAAGCCCAGACAAAGATTCTTAACTTTTTCGCCTCTCTGCTGAATGAGCTAATTATCGTCCTCTTTATCCTCACAGCCCTCTTTTGGCTGGCCCGTTGGCAAGCCCAAGCGGATGCTTGGAAAGATGCCGTCAACGAAACCTCTTCACTGCCCGTCGTCACCCTTCTGATGTCTAAAAATGCCCCTTTAGGACGCAAACTCGATAACCCCCTCGATAACCCGACTGACTTGCGGATCATCGGCGATCGCAAAGCCTACGATCGCCTCCTTGGTGAAGAACTCACCGACCTCAGCGACCCCAACAAACCCAGAGTTTGGCGACTTCTCCTCAAAGGAGACGGTTATGCCTATATTTTCCCCGCCTTACCGAAAAAAGATTCCAGGTTGACCATTCCCGTGGCGATCGTTTATGAAAAAGATAATGGTGTTCAGCTAACCATTCTCAATGCTTCCCCGTCTCCACAGTAAAATAGGCAATGCTCACCCTAGTCATGCAAGGCGTAAAATTTCCCAGATTTTCAGATATTCTCGCTGACTACTTTTGTAGATCTTCATTGGCCCGAAAAATCGCTTCTTGACCATCACTAGAGGCCACAAAACCCATAAAAGCTTTGACTGCTTCACTAGCAGGTTCTTTGTAAACGTAGTAAAGGGTACGCTGCCAGGGATAATTAGGTTCACTGGCTGAAATTCCCTCAATAGCGAGCGCTCTGACGGTTTTTTGGTCGGCAATTTGGCTATAGGTTGCGTAACTAATGCCATTCAGTCCTAAAACTCGCAAAATTGGGGTGGTGGCATCCCTATCCATCATTTTAAAATTAGTTCCCCTACCAAATTCCCCCCCTTGCAGCACTTCCTGACGAAAACTTTGATAAGTGCCACTAATGGGAGGACGATTAATCACTTGAATAGTAGCAGCAGAACCTCCCACCTCGGACCAAGAGGTGATTTTTCCGGTAAAAATATCTTTAACTTGGGCAGTGGTTAACCCCCCCGCAAAGGGATTTTTTACTCCCACTACAACAGCGATCGCATCTCGAACGATCGGACTAGAAGCCAATCCCTGAGAGCGTTCTGACTCGGTTAAAGGTCGTGACACCGCCGCAATATCGATCGCCCCCCGGGCTACTTCCTCTAATCCCCTATCAGATCCTTGAGCATTTGTCAATACCTCTACCCCCTGAAATTTGGCTGTTAAAGCGGCTTTTAAGGCTTGATTAATCTGTACCATACTGGTGGAGCCGTTAATGCGAATTGTCGTGCCACTGGGGATAGAAGTCGGTGGGGCAAAACTAACCACTTCCTGGGGTGAGGGGGGAGGGGGTAGGGGAGAGGAGGCACTTTCCGATACCGGCGATTTTTGCGGACTTTTGCTGCTGCCACAGAGAAAAAATTCTTGACCTGCGGCACATTGACTTTGTAGCCAAAAGTAACCCCCACCTAAAATGCCCGCAGTGGCTAAAAGAGCGATTATTAAAGCAGTTGTTTCGTTTTTTTGAGACATACCCATCATTTGCTGACATTAGGGGGTCGATCGCCTGGACACCGGTGATCAATGGAAGTTTCGATGATATTATCTTAGTGCATGGAAATCCACTCTTGATTTAGGACTGTATATCATGACCCACGCACCTATATCCCCAGTCGTACTGGTTATCCTTGATGGTTGGGGTTATCGCCCGCAAAGGTCGGATAATGCGATCGCAATGGCGAAAACCCCGATTATGGATAGTCTCTGGGAAGTTTATACCCACACCTTAATCCGCACCTCCGCTAAGGATGTGGGACTACCGGAAGGACAGATGGGTAACTCGGAAGTTGGCCACCTCAATATCGGAGCGGGGCGAGTTGTACCACAGGAGTTAGTACGGATTTCCGATGCGATCGAAGATGGTTCGATTCAACAAAATCAGGCTTTATTAAAACTCTGCGCCGAGATTCGCCCTAAAAAAAGCAAATTACACCTGATTGGTTTATGTTCCGAGGGAGGAGTCCATTCCCATCTCGATCACTTACTGGGATTATTAGACTTAGCGAAAGTGCAAGGGATTAGCGATGTCTGCATTCATGTCATCACCGATGGTCGCGATACTAATGTCACCGACGGAATGCTCGCTATTAAACGGATTCAAGAACATATTAATAAAATCAAACTCGGTCGCATGGTGACTCTCAGTGGCCGTTATTATGCCATGGATCGGGATCGCCGTTGGGATCGGGTGGAAAAAGCCTATAACGTGATGACCAGTGATCAAGGTATCGACGGGCGACCGATCACAGAAGTATTACAGGCATTTTATGATCAAAATATTACCGATGAATTTATTCCCCCCACCAGAATTGCCCCGGGGGCGATCGAAGCGGGCGATGGGGTGATATTCTATAATTTCCGTCCCGATCGAGCTAGACAGTTATGTTATGCCCTGACTATGCCCGATTTTGAAGATTTCGATCGAGATTTAATTTCTCCGCTTAGTTTTGTCACTTTCACCCAATACGATCCGAAATTACCGGTAGATGTGGCCTTTGCTCCCCAGAATTTAAATAATATTTTAGGACAGGTGATCGCTCAACAGGGATTAAAACAGTTTCGTTGTGCGGAAACCGAAAAATATCCCCACGTCACCTACTTTTTTAATGGGGGGTTAGAAAAACCCTTTGAGGGAGAAGTGCGCGAATTAATTCCTAGTCCAAAAGTCGCCACCTATGACCAAGCTCCGGCCATGTCGGCAGCCGCGGTGACAGCAGCGGTCTGTGGGGCGATCGAACAGGGGATCTATAGTCTGGTGGTAGTCAATTACGCTAACCCCGATATGGTGGGTCATACGGGCATTTTAGACGCGGCCATGAAAGCAGTGGAAACGGTGGATCTATGCTTGGCTAAGTTGTTAAGTAGCATCAATAAATTGGGGGGAACAGTGTTAATCACTGCCGACCACGGTAACGCCGAAACGATGGTGGATGAGTCGGGTAATCCTTGGACGGCCCACACGACTAATCCCGTTCCTTTAATTTTAATTGAAGGGGAAGGAAGAAAAATACCCGGCCACGGTGGCGATGTGCAGTTGCGGGATGATGGTCGTTTAGCCGATATTGCCCCCACTATCCTGGAAATTCTCTCTATTCCCGTCCCAGTAGAAATGACCGGGCGATCGCTGATTAAACCAGCCGAAGTGGAAATTAAAGCCAGTCGCACTCCCGTCCGCATCTCGCTTTAACGAGTAAAAAGTCAAGAAAGGGGAATTTTATGCTGAAAACCATCGAAGGTGTTTATCGAGATGGACAAATACACCTAACCGAGTTACCCAATGATATTAGCGATCGCTCACAAGTGCTGGTGACTTTTCTCGATCAAATCGATCCTAGTAAGCTCAGACAACTGATGGAGTATTTAGAGAGCATTGAGGGGATTCAGCAAGGTTTCGAGGAGATAAATTCCGGTAAAACCCGTCCTCTTGCCGATTTTGCCCAAGAAATGGCCGAAAAATATGGTATTTCAGGTTGAAATTACCCCAACTGCCACGGCACAGATCGAAAAAGCCTATCGCTGGTATCGAGGTTATAATGCTGAGTTTGCTGACCGTTGGTTTCGAGGATTAATGAATGCTATTGCGACTCTGCAAGAGAAACCAACTCGTTGTGCTTTAGCGCTCGAACAGACGATTTTTCTACCCAAAGAAGTCCGACAACTTTTTTATGGGAAAGGCAAAAATGTCTATCGAGTGCTTTTTACAATTAGAGATAGTACGGTTTATGTGTTAAGTAGCTGGTTATAATTAAATTAAAAATGGATTTTAGGTTCGATCCCCCCTGCCCCCCTTGATAAGGGGGGTGCCGATAGGCGGGGGGATCCCCCCTTAATCCCCCCTTGATAAGGGGGGTGTCTGACAACTTTTAACGCCTACCTACTTATATGTTCGCCATAGCGCCCAAGCACCACTAACACTTGAGGATATAGAGGATGAAGAGGACCCTAGTTGATAACTAATTCAAAGCTGACGGCTTGATAACTGCTATACTTTGTAATGGAAAATAGAGAGTAATAATCATGACAGTGGTGCTGGTAGTACAGATTATTTGGGCGCTGGCGGCGGCCTTTCTGGCGATTTTGGTGTTATTACACAGTCCCAAAGGGGATGGTATTGGCGGTATTGGCGGTCAATCACAGATTTTTACCAGCGCAAAAACGGCGGAAAAAACCTTAAATCAGGTGACTTGGGCGTTGGGGACGGTATTTATCACCCTAACTATTGTACTGAGCGCTGGCTGGTTAAATCGCTAAATGCTAAGAGGTCGGTTCTCTTTTCTAGGACTCGCAGCCTTGGCGAGTCTTTTGCTGTTTTCCTATTCTTTGATTGCCGACAGTCGATCGCTACCAGAGTTAAAAACCCATCCTTTACCCGCTAATTTAGCCCAATGGCAAGAGCAAAACCAGTCCGGGGATTATTTTGATGCTGTGGAAATCAGTCCCGTGGGGGCGTTGATTTGGTCGCAATTTCCCGTGAAGATTTATGTTCACAGCGATCGCAGTTCTTGGCTGAGTTTGGTACAACAGGCGATCGCTGAATGGGGGCAGTATTTGCCGATCGAGTTGGTAAATCGGGCAGAATTGGCCGATATCCTCATTAAACGAGAGTTACCGCCGTCGGGAGTCCGTTTTAATGCCGAAACGGGTAAGTTAGAACTGCCCCGGGTGCGTTCTGCCATAACACAATACGAGATTTTTGTCAAGGAAAATCGCCTAACTCATCGGATGAGTATCCAGATTAGTCCTAATTTAGCCGATCGGTCGGCCTTAGCGGCAGCGCGGCACGAATTAGGTCACGCTTTGGGAATTTGGGGTCATAGTCCCCTAGAGACGGATGTAATGTATTTCGCTCAAACTAGAGATATTGCCCCGATTTCTAGCCGGGATATTAACACTTTAAAAAAGGTTTATCAGCAGCCAACTAAGTTAGGTTGGCAGATGGATCAGCTAGGGTATCTAATACCTGAATAGGTAAATATTGCTCTTCAGTCGGTTCTGCTATTAAAAAGTATAAGTTATGGATATACTTAGTATAACTGACTAAGATCCAGAAGATTAACCATCGCTTAAACCTCTATTTCCTCTAGCCATGTTTTAATCGCACTGATTAACTTGGGTTGCTGGGGAGGGGTGTTGCTGACTCAAGCTATGAATGCCAACTGTGCATCCTATCCAAAAGTTAGTTTAGCTCTAGGTTTTAAAAACCCCACACAAGAAGATTCCTATTGCAAATCAGCAACCCCAATCTTTGCCACCCTCGACAACTAAGCCAATACTAGAAACATATTGTACGGGTTTGCCTAACATTAAGGGATCTATTTCTCCCCAATCGTAAGGTTCATAATCTTCTAAACGAGATAGTTCGCTATCTAACCAATCATCTCTAGGGGCTGTTTTTTCCGAGGGATTGGGCTGTTTCAGGGAGTCTAAGGGTTTAGTCATGGGGAAAAAATGTCCTATACACAAACATTTTACCCACTATTGACTAACTTTTTAGTTCATCTACACCTCTATTTCCTCTAGCCATGTCTGAATCACGCTGATTAAGTTGGATTGTTGGGGTTTGAAATATTTGTTTGAGTAATTGTTTCGCTTCTTCTCTTTCTTCGTCTGATAAATAATCTTTTCCTTTGACACTGGAAAGATAGCTTTTGCTATTGCCGACAGCTTGAATATAACGCTGTTTTCCCTGATTAAAAATCTCTGTAAATCTCTGATGTTGCTGCCTTTGAATTTCGTTAGGTTGATTCATTATAAGTATAAGTAAGTAGGTGTTAAAAGTTGTCAAACACCCCCCTTATCAAGCAGTTCGCCCCTACATTGTGGACAAAATCCGTTACTGTAGGGGCGCAAAGCTTGCGCCCTCCGATCGATTGGGATATTATTCCCACGCAAGTCCCTTATCAAGGTAGCAGGGGGGATCGACACCCCCCTTATCAAGGTAGCAGGGGGGATCAGCACCCCCCTTATGGACTTGCGCTTTGATAATGTACCTTTTGGGCGAACGCAGTTCGCCCCTACATTGTGGACAAAATCCGTTACTGTAGGGGCGCAAAGCTTGCGCCCTCCGATCGATT
>NZ_SFBO01000155.1:0-37712 GCF_007095705.1 Microcystis sp. Msp_OC_L_20101000_S702 | reverse complement strand
TCGGTCATCAGGCTCAAAGCCTTACTGGACAAGGCATCGACGCACCTCAACGAAAACTCTAGATTTTCAGCCATTGTGTCTAACCCGCGAAAAATGTTGATAACCGATAACTGATAACTGATAACTGATCACTGTTCCTATGGACTAATACCCGCAGATTTAAGGGCTTTTTCCATTAAAATTACATGGGTACTGCTTTCCTGTCCCTCATTGTCAGCACGACATCGCTTTTTGATGATGAGGAATAGCGATCACTTTTGGGAGAAGCAACTTTTTTGGAGATTTTGATGATGGGGAGTGCGATCGCTTTTGGAAGGAGCAATTTTTTGGAATGGAAGTAATTAAACTAAAACTAATCAGAATAAATATCTCGACGATGACCAACTTGATGAATCGTAATAAAGTCATCATCAAAAGAATATATCACCCTGTAATCGCCAATTCTAAGTTTAAACAAACCGCTTAAATTAGAACTTAAACTTTGATGTCTAATATCATCAAAATTTTCATTTATCCAACGAACTTTTTTAAAGACACGCTCCCGAACAACTGCCGTAAGCGACTCTAAACCTTCAAAAGCTTTATCGGTAAATTCTATATGGCGAGGCATTACCAATCTAATCCTAATCTTTGAGCTACTTCTTCCGCAGAAATTCCCCGTTCTCCATTTCGAGTTCGCTGTAAAGAGTCAGCTAGAAATTGAGAGACTTCGGTTTTAAGTTGTTTATCAACATCAGGATCATTTAGTAGAGATTGAACTGTTTCCGTAACAGTTTCTTGAATCAAAAACTTAAAATCTTCAACACTTAGGTCTTTAACTTGCATTCTTGTAATTAGAACTCACTATTCTGACTATAGCATCGTTTAAGAATAGCGATCACGTTTTGTGGGGATACAATTGGAGGATGCGATCGCTTTTTGATGATGAGGAATAGCGATCACTTTTGGAGAGTCAACTTTTTTGGAGATTTTGATGATGGGGAGGGGCGATCGTTTTCTTATCAAAGTCCTATAGAAATGAGATAGGATCAGGAAATTCCTGTAAAGTGTCAAGAATTTATGAAATCCATTAAAATCATTGTGGAAAAACATTCTGATGGCTATATCGCCTATCCATTGGGAATTCAAGGCGTAGTAGTCGGTGAGGGTGATACCTATGAAGATGCTCTTATTGATGTGCAATCGGCGATCGCTTTTCATGTTGAAACCTTTGGGGAATCAGTTCTCGAAGCTGACTCATCTTTATTAGAAGCCTTTGTTGTAGAAGCAATAGTCTAATGGCAAAATTTCCCGCTGATGCCCCTAAAGCCAAAGTGATTAAAGTTCTTGAAAAATTTGGTTTTTCAATTGTTAGATAAAAAGAGCATATTTCTATGATTAGAAAAAATCCAGATGGAACAACAACACTTTTAACGCTACCCAATCATAAGCAAATTAAAAGCTCTACACTAAAGATTATTTGCACTTATAATTAAATTAAAAATGGATTTTAGGTTCGATCCCCCCTGCCCCCCTTGATAAGGGGGGTGCCGATAGGCGGGGGGATCCCCCCTTAATCCCCCCTTAATAAGGGGGGCATCTGACAGCTTTTAACGCCTACCTACTTATGAAAAGATTTAAAGCAAAATCCTTTAAATGTGATTATTTGGTCTTTTGAAAGTGCGATCGCTACTTAGGGTTTGCTGAAAAAGTACGGGCGAAGCATTGGGATAGAAAATCTACGGTTTCACCGATAGGTTACTGCCCGAATGCTTCGCCCCTACAGGACGCGGGCCGATGAAGACGCAAGGTTTTGAAGCACGATTCTCTCAAAATCTTGCACCTGTTTCACGAGAAAAGCCACAAAACCCTGACCTTGCCTACATTTCACATTTATTCAGCAAACCCTACTTATGAGGAGTTTGTAGCCAGTGGAGAACTCGATCGAGATCGATCGAGTCGAGTTGTGGATCAGGAAATTGGCTATTATAAACGATGCCTAAAAAATCATCTCCTCCCGCATAAATTATTCTGCCGAGTTCAGTCTGGTTAAAGTTCCTCTGAAATTTTTGTCCCCACTGACGCATAATCTCGCTGAAATCTCGGATTTTTCTTAACCGATGAGATGGGATTGATCCCTGACATTCTGTTTCCATTCATACGCTTAACTAATTGGAATTAAAAAAATTGTAGGGTTAATTCATGAATTAACCCTACACATCTTTTCCATTCATACGCTTCACGAATTGGAAGCAAGAAGAAGTTGTCACCCGCGAAACTACTAGACAAGGCAAAGGGTTTCCATTCATACGCTTCACGAATTGGAAGCAAGGCCAAACTTATCGCCCACATTGTTCACGGGATGATGTGGTTTCCATTCATACGCTTCACGAATTGGAAGCAAGCTTAGAGCTTCTGGCAGCCCACACGGCCATTAAGGGTTTCCATTCATACGCTTCACGAATTGGAAGCAAGATTCTGCTTATCGCAGTTGTAGTTTTCAAACTTCAAATTCGTTTCCATTCATACGCTTCACGAATTGGAAGCAAGTTGGCAACCTCCTTCCGAGTAAACCACATCCCACCCGTTTCCATTCATACGCTTCACGAATTGGAAGCAAGAAACCGCTACCACTCGCTCCGCCGTAGACGCATTTAAGGTTTCCATTCATACGCTTCACGAATTGGAAGCAAGGCAAGAGATGATGATTATACTGGGAGCTCTTCTACCTGTTTCCATTCATACGCTTCACGAATTGGAAGCAAGAGGCACTTAGACCCCGACCAGCTGAAGGGCGCTTCAGCGTTTCCATTCATACGCTTCACGAATTGGAAGCAAGATGACTAAGAATCCGAAGAATCCGAACTGGCTGATAAGGTTTCCATTCATACGCTTCACGAATTGGAAGCAAGACTAGCTTTGCAAAGCTAGGCTGTACAAGGATTGTCGGTCATCAGGCTCAAAGCCTTACTGGACAAGGCATCGACGCACCTCAACGAAAACTCTAGATTTTCAGCCATTGTGTCTAACCCGCGAAAAATGTTGATAACCGATAACTGATAACTAATAACTGATCACTGTTCCTATGGACTAATACCCGCAGATTTAAGGGCTTTGTCCATTAAAATTACATGGGTACTGCTTTCCTGTCCCTCATTGTCAGGACGACGCTGAATATAACTGCCATCGGATTGTAATTCCCATGCTTGTCGGTTATCTGACAACATAATGCCGAGAATTTCTTCTAGTTCCTTGGCGATCGCTGGTTCATCAATGGGTGTCACTGCTTCCACGCGACGAGTCAGGTTCCGCGTCATCCAATCGGCGCTACCAATATAAACCTCCTCCTGACCATCATTGTAAAAGTAAAAAATGCGGGAATGTTCCAAAAAGCGGCCGATAATGCTAATTACTCGGATATTTTCGCTTATTTCTGGCAATCCGGGTCGTAAACAACAGATGCCGCGAATAATCAAGTCAATCTGCACACCGGCACGAGAAGCGGCGTATAAAGCTTCTATAATCGGTTTATCGACAATAGAGTTCATTTTTGCCACAATGCGCCCCGTACCGCCATTTTTACAGTTTTTGGCCTCGCGATCGATCATTGCTAACATCCGTTTTCGCAAACTCACCGGAGCAATTAAAAGTTTGCGATAGGATTGCTGACGAGAGTATCCGGTCAGAAAGTTAAATAAATCGGTGATATCTGCCCCTAAATCCTCACGACAGCTAAGTAAACCCAAATCAGTGTATAATTTAGCCGTTTTTGGGTTATAATTACCCGTGCCAATATGGAAATAACGACGGATTTTATCCCCTTCTTTTCTGACCACGAGAACCACTTTCGTGTGGGTTTTTAGACCAACTAAGCCATAAACAACGTGAACTCCGGCTTGTTCGAGCTTTTTCGCCCAACTAATGTTATTTTCCTCATCAAAGCGTGCTTTTAGTTCCACTAACGCCGCTACCTGTTTCCCATTTTCCGCGGCTGCAATCAGGGAATTGACAATCGGGGAATCTCCGGAAGTACGATACAAAGTCATTTTAATCGCTAAAACATGGGCATCATAGGCCGCCTGGGCGATAAACTGTTGTACTGAGGCACTAAAGGAATGGTAGGGGTGATGAACGAGAATATCGTTATTGCGAATTAAAGTAAAAATATCTTCGCCATCCTGTTCTAGGATACCGTCTTCGTTACCGTCAACTATTTCTCGCAATCCCTGTAAAACCGGTGGGGTGACAGGATTCCAAGGCGGATCTTTCAGTTCGGGACAGGGTAAAGACAGAAAATAAAATAAATCTTTGTGTCCTAGCAGTCCATCCACATCGTAAACATCGATCTCCTCAAGTCCCAGATCGCGCATGATCCGGTCTTTAATATTGCTAGGAGTAGAACTGTGGATTTCCAGACGTACTGCCGATTTACCGATGCGGCGCTTGCGTACTTCTTCCTCGATCGCTAATAATAAATCATCGGCCTCATCTTCTTCGACGGAGATATCGGCGTTGCGTGTCACCCGAAAAGGATAACATTCTTGGATGATCATGCCGGGGAAAAGTGCCTCTAAATTGTGCATTACCACCTGTTCAAGGGGTACTCCCGTCCAGATCGAAGCTTTTCCATCTTGGTGGCGTAATTCCTTGGATAATGCCAGAAAACGGGGGAAAACCTGCGGCACTTTCACCCTGGCAAATAGTTCTTTATCGGTGTCGGGATCGCGAACGACTACGGCTAAATTGAGACTAAGATTAGAAATATAGGGAAAAGGATGACTAGGATCCACCGCTAGAGGAGTTAAAACGGGGAAAATATTTTGTTCAAAGTAATCATGGAGATAATTGCGCTGTTCTTGATTTAAATCTACATAGTTAATCAGATGAATTCCCTGTTCTACTAAGAGGTTTTTTAGGGTGTGTTCAAAAAGACGATCCTGCTGTTGTACAAGGGGAAGCAGACGTTTACTGATCTCGGTTAGCTGTTCCGAGGCAGTCCGGCCATCGGCACTTAAAACGGCTACATTTGCCTCTACCTGTTGTTTAAGCACTGCCACCCGTACCATAAAAAATTCGTCGAGATTGGCACAAAAAATGGCGGTAAATTTTAATCTTTCCAGTAGGGGAGTCCGAGGATCAAGTGCCTCATAAAGCACGCGACGATTAAATTCTAACCAGCTTAATTCTCGGTTAAAGTAATATTGCGAATCTTTAAGATCGATTTCAGAAGTTACGGTAGAAGCTTTAGCCATAGAGTCTAATACCTAAATAATAGATTAAACAGTTAGTAAGAAGCCACCCAAGTCTAAATTTGACTATTTTTGGCGTTTTTTTAGGCTACACTGCCTTAGATTAACCAAGGTTACCCCGATTATCTTGGATGCTAGTCCTACTGATTCTAGCCTGACTGGAGGAAAAATCAATTTATTAAAAGGTTAAGAAATCAGTCCCGACAGATCAAGGTTAAATTAATCTTTCGGTGAAATTAGATTTGTTAAAGATCTAGACTTCCCCGTTGACAAAAGGCCATAACCTGTGCTGTGGCAGGGATTAAGAGAATTTGTGCCGCTCGCTACTGGCTATAAATTAAGGGAAACCCCTAATAAATATAACGCTTTCTGTTGCAGAGAAGTCGGTCGAGTTATCTTAGAAAAACGATAACTTCCCTCTCTAATTCTACATTTTACTATATTCAAGTAAATCGTCCTCAAGTCCTCCAATAGAGTCCGAGTAATATCTAGTTCCCAAGTAGAACCTGGGAACGCTCTCTTTAGGTTCTACCTGAATACTAATGCTATTTTAAGGCAGAGCTTTAGATATTGTGTTCCAAGAAGTTAATTTTGTCCTATTACTTATCAAATGATCTATCAAAACTAAGCTAAAGTAAAAGCAATCTAGTGGCAGAAAAACTTTTCCAAGAGATTCCCTCTGACAAAAGAAAAATCGACCCTTGTGACAAGGTCAAAGAATTTATTGGACATCAAGAGTTGAGTGAGAAACTAGGATTATGCAATGGACGGGGGTTATAAGGGATGAAACCCTTATAGAAACAGACATTACCGCAATTTTTGTCAATTGTTTGCGATCTGGAGCGAACTAATCAATTAAATCTCTTGCCAGATAAAGATTTAGTCGATTTATGCCCCCCTATCGAACCATACCAAGTAAGGAAGAACCTTATTTTGCTACTCCTGATCATTCTTGGGAGAGGGGATTAAACGAGCCGACTAATGGACTAAGCTCAGACGGCTCTAAATCCCTTATTCTTGGATTAGCCGAATCTCCCCCACCCCCCGGAAGTGGGAAAGTTGGGGGGAGTCTTGCCTCTTGCATAAGTACCTCATCTCAACAGGCAATTTAAATTACGAAAAGCTTAACAATCGTCCTCGAAAATATCTTGACTATCCTAGCCCGAATGAGGTATGCTCTGATAGCTCAGACAGTGATACAATTCAGGCTTGAATTGGCCTGTACACAGAACCGAGGATTTTAGGTATGAGGACGGAACACAAAAATCCAAAATTAAATTGTCAGAAATTAGCAGAAGTCTTTTTATCAAATCCTTTGATTGAAGATTGCTATTTTATGGTACGAGAGGGTGAATTAGTCGCCTATATCGTTTCCTCTGGAGCTTGGAATTCTGAACAATTGTCCTCCGATTTACAGTCTCAGTTACCGGACAATCTTCTACCTAATATCTATGTGCAAATTTCCAGTTTACCCTTAACCGATAGCGGTGATGTCGATGAAACTGCATTAAAGAATATTGAAATTATCGATGATCATCAAGTTCAGGAAACAGAAGAAAAACTAGGCTCTTTGTCAGATGTCGATCAAGTCGCTGTCGTCATGACTTCTAAAAAGAACAAAATTTTACCCCTACATCTATCAGAATTATTGCCCTTAAAAATAGAGAAAAAAAATGATAATCAAGAATCTCAAACCCCGATTCATCTGGGGATTCACACTTCTAACACTCAAGCTGGAATCAGTCACGGACAGCTTTTAGAAGAATCTGAACTTCAACCGAAAACCTTGGCAGAAATCCTCCAAAAAGCTGCTGAAAATTATTCAAATAAAGGGATTATTTATATTCAATCTAATGGTTCAGAAGTTTTTCAATCTTATCAACAATTATGGGAAGACGCTCAACAAATACAAGCCGGATTACAAAAGCAGGGTTTACAAGCTCAAGATAAAGTAATTCTTCAGCTATCGGAAAACTATGATATCATTTCCGCATTTTGGGGGTGTCTTTTAGGGGGATTTATTCCTGTTATTATTTCAGTGCCACCCAGCTATAAAGATTTTAATAATGAAATTCATAAAATATGTCAAGTTTGGCAGTTGTTAGATGAGCCTATTATTATCACCAATCAATCCCGTCAGCAAGAGATAAAATATTTAGAACAATGGTTGCCTAATCAAACCTTAAGCTTGAGTTTTATGGAAGAATTAAAAACTCATTCTCCCCATCAACCTCCTATTGGTGAACCGGGTGATATTGCGTTCTTTAATCTAACATCAGGCAGTACAGGAATACCGAAATGTATCTCATTAACCCATAAAAATGTCATCTCTCGTGCGCGAGGAACAAACATCATTTGTGAACATCAAAACGACGATATTATTCTTAATTGGCTTCCTTTTGATCATATTGGAAGTATTTCAGACTGGAATATTCGCTGTGTCGAGTTAGGATGCCAAATGGTTTATGTTCAAACTGAATATATATTAGGTCGTCCTTTGAATTGGTTAGATTTAATTGATCAATATCGAATTACCCATAGTTGGGCTCCTAATTTTGCTTATAATTTGATCAATGAAGCTTTAAAAAAAGAACCCGATCAAAATTGGAATTTAGATTGTGTCAAATTCTTTTTAGCGGCGGGTGAAGCCGTTTCTGGTCAAGCAGTTGGAGAATTTATTAACACCCTTCATCTTCAATATAATCTGAAAAAAACGGCGATGCGTCCTGCTTTTGGGATGGCAGAAATGGGGTCAGGAATTACCTATTATCAGCCTACAGATCAACAGCCATTACTCTTTCATACGGTTGATAAATTATCCTTGAATTCTTCCCTAAAACGAGTCCATCCTGAACATCCCAATGGTGCAACCTTTACGGATTTAGGATTACCCATTCCGGGGATATCGATTAGAATTGTTAATGCTGATAATTCCCTATTACCAGAAGAAACCATTGGTCATTTACAAGTTAAAGGAGATGCAGTTTCACCGGGGTATTATAAAAACCCAGAAGCGAATCAAGACGCTTTCTTAAAAGATGGCTGGTTTAAGACAGGAGATTTAGCATTTATTAGTAACGGTCATTTAGTTATTACTGGAAGAAGTAAAGAAACCATTATTATTAATGGAGTCAATTATTATAGCCATGAAATTGAAAATGTGGTTGAAACCATTGAAGAAGTAGAAGTGTCCTACACCGCCGCTTGTGCTGTTTATGATCCTAGGAATAGTACCGATCAATTAGCTTTATTTTTTAGTGCAGAAACCTTTGACCACCAGCATCTAGCGGAACTTCTGAAAAAGATTAGACGAAAAGTAATTAACAGTTTTGGGGTTAATCCTGAATATTTAATCCCCTTAAATAAAACGGAGATTCCTAAAACTTCTATTGGTAAAATTCAGCGATCGCGATTAACAAAACGGTTCGGAAATGGAGAATTTAATTCTATTTTAAAAGAAATAGATATTTTATTAGAAAACGCTCAAACCATTCCTGATTGGTTTTACCAGAAAGTTTGGAAACCTCGATCTCCAGTTAACTTAAAACCCGAACTTTCCAAGTATTGTAGTTTAATTTTTCTGGATTGCTTGGGTTTAGGAGCATCTTTAGCAGAAAAAATTCAAGGGCAAAACTTACCCTGTATCACGGTTTTAGCAGCGGAAGAATTTTCTCAAATCAGTCAAAATTGCTATACCCTCAGACCCGGGACAGCCAATCATTATCAACAGTTAATGGCATCTTTATCCGAGCGAAAAATTATCCTTAGCAATATTATTCATCTGGGGACTTATCAAGACTATCAGGGAGAAATTTCAACAATTGAACAGTTAGAAAAAGCACTAGAAAAAGGAACCTATGATTTATTATTTCTAGTTCAAGCTTTAGCTAAAACTCATGATTTTAACTCAAAAATTCAATTGCTATTTGTTTCTAGTTATAGTCAATTTGTCATAGAAACCGATGAAATTGCCTATGAAAAATCTCCAGTTTTAGGACTGATCAAAACCCTAGCTCAAGAACTTCCTTGGTTAAATACTCGTCATGTTGATTTACCCCTGGATCAAACCGAAATTAATGTCAGTTATCTGCTGCAAGAACTATCGGTTTTATCCAAGGAAAGAGAAATTGCCTATCGCAACGGGAAACGTTTAATCGCAGGTTTGGAAAAAGTCAATTTACTTCAACACACCCAACAGGAATTACCCTTTAAATCAGGGGGAATTTATCTGATTACTGGAGGACTAGGGGGGATTGGCAGACAAATTGCTCAGTATTTGCTCGAAAATTATCAAGCTCGTTTACTGTTAATTGGAAAAACACCTTTACCAGAAAAACACCTTTGGAGTGAGTACCTCAAAACCGAAGATCAATTATCCTTAAAAATAAAAAGTCTCCAAGCTTTAGAAAACCTTGGGGGAGAAGTAATTTATCAAGCGGTAGATGTGGCTAATTTCCCTCAAGTTAAACAGACTGTAGAACAGGTAAAAAGAGAATGGCAAGGAGAACTTAATGGGGTGATTCATCTGGCTGGAATTTACAAAGATTGTTTACTTCTGGACGAAAATCAAGAGGGTTTATCGACAATTCTTCGTCCTAAAGTAATAGGAACTTGGGTTTTACATCAACTCCTCAAAGAATCTCAGGGAGTTTTTATTAGTTTTTCTTCCTTGGCTAGTTTTTTTGGAGGAGCGGCTTTGGGTTCCTACGCGGCGGCTAATAGTTTCCTTGAGTCTTTGAATACCTATCAAAAATCTAAGAATTTGTTCCCCAGTTATTGTTATAGTTGGACAACTTGGCAAGAAACTGGGATAAGCCAAGGTTATCAGATGCAATACATAACTCGATCTCAAGGGTATTATGATATGACGGTGCGGCAAGGTTTAGACTCATTTCTAACGAGTTTATATCACAACCAAAGACAATTAATAATCGGTTTAGATGGGAGTAATAGCAAGATTAATCGTTTCACATCTAGGTCTGAAGGATGCCAAAAGTTAACGGCTTATTACACTCGTAAATCTACAGTTCAATCGGTCAATCTACCTAATCATGTTAGTCTAAAAGATCGATTTGGAACGTCCTATCAATGTCCCCTGGTGCTGCGACAATCTCTGCCTATTAAGGATAATGGAGACATTGATAAGCGGCAATTACTCAAGGAACTCCAAGGCAAAGAAAATAACGAATTGATAGCACCCAGAACGGAAGCTGAACGTCAAGTTGCTAACATTTGGCAAAAGGTGTTAAATCTATCTCAAATTGGAATTCATGACAATTTCTTTGAACTAGGAGGACATTCTTTACTGGCGAGTCAAGTTATTTCTCGTTTACGCGATGTTTTCTCGGTAGAATTGTCGTTGCACAGTTTATTAGAATACCCAACCGTTGCCAGTTTAACTCAAACGATTGAGGTGCTTAATGTAGCCAACAATAGTCACAGTCTATCCAAAAGTGGTAAAGTTATGGCAACAGCCGCAGAAAATTATGAAGAAGGAGAATTATGAAAATAGCTTAACTAAAATTTAAGCTTTTCAGATCCATTTTGGAAAAAAATGTAAAAAATTGTATCCATCACTAAAATTTATCATCCAGAATATGCTATAAATAGTTTCGGTTTAAAACAGTCTTTTTGTGGAGTATGTAAGCGGTTGCTCCCATAGCAACTGACTTTAACAATAACCACCGACTCCCCGCCATTGATAATTTTTGTTTGGTCTATAGTATTTAGTCTTTGAGGGACTTAAATTTATGAAAACAGTTGAATTTTTATCGGATCTGAATCATTTAGGTGTGACAATTTGGATGGAAGGGGATAAGCTGCGCTATCGTTCTCCTCAAGGTGTTATGACTCCCGATTTACTCGAACAATTGAAAGAGCATAAAGAAGAACTCATCGTTTTATTGCGTGAACAAGCTGACAATTTTAGTTCGGAAACAGACTATGATGTGGCAATTTGTGGCGGTGGATTAGCGGGTTTAACCTTAGGGAGACAGTTAAAACTTAAACAACCTAATCTTTCCGTTGTTGTTCTTGATAAAATGGCTCGTCCTTTACCCGAAGCTGGTTTTAAAGTGGGAGAATCAACCGTTGAAGTCGGGGCTTTTTATTTAGCAAATACGCTTCAGTTAACCGATTATTTTGATCATCAACATTTGCCTAAATTGGGATTACGCTATTTTTTCAAACCTCAAGAAACTGAATTTCATAAAAGACCTGAACTGGGATTATCAGAGTTTCATGATCCTAAATCTTATCAAATTGATCGGGGTAAATTAGAAAATGATTTACGCCAATTTAATATTGAAGCAGGAATTGACCTTAAAGAAAATTGTTCGGTTAAAGACATCGAGTTTGCTGAAGGGCTACAGCAACAGCATAAAATTATTTATACTCAAGGCAGTGGAGCGAATCAAAAAACTCATTGTATTAAATCCCGATGGGTTGTCGATGCGATGGGTCGCCGTCGATTTATACAGAAGAAACTCGGTTTAGCGAAACCTAATCATAATAATTACAGTGCGGTTTGGTTCCGAGTTGAGGGTCGTTTTGATGTCAGCAATTTTGTGCCAGCCAGTGAAGAAAAATGGCATCGGCGTGTTCCTAATAACAACCGTTATTATTCTACAAATCATTTATGCGGTGAAGGATACTGGGTTTGGTTAATTCCTTTATCCACAGGTTATACCAGTATTGGCATTGTGACTCGTCAAGATATTCACCCGTTAAAAAATTATCATAACTATGAATTAGCCTTTCAGTGGTTAAGGGAAAATGAACCCGTTTTAGCGGCTCATTTAGAAGGTAAATCCCCAGAAGACTTTAGAAAGATGCCGAAATATAGTTACTCCTCCAAACAAGTCTTTTCCTTTGATCGTTGGACTTGTGTTGGTGAAGCCGGTTTATTTCCCGATCCTTTTTATTCCCCTGGTTCAGATAGTATTGGTTTTGGCAATTCTTTAACCACCCAAATGATTGAACTTGACCTTAAAGGTCAACTAACTCCCGAAAGAGTTGACGATGCCAATCACTTTTATTTAACCTATCACGATGGGTTAACCTTTAATATCCAAAATTCCTACAACTGTATGGGAAATGGGATAGTGATGGCAACAAAAATGATCTGGGATACGTTAGCTGGATGGACATTTGGTTGCTTAATGATGTTTAATTCCATCTTCCTTGACCCGGAACTTAAAACGAAAGTTCAACAGATTAATGCAGAATTTTTCCCCCTTTCCTATCGAATACAACAACTATTCCGAGATTGGGCAAATCAATCCCTGGGTCGGGTTAGCTTTGAATTTATTGATTACTTAGCAATCCCCTTTGTGAATGAACTGCGAACCCGGAATTTACAATCTAATAAAACCGAAGCTGAAATCATAGAAGCTTATCGAGCCAGCTTAAAATTATTAGAAGAATTTGCTCAAGTCATTTTTCAAATTGCCTTAGAAGATACCAGTCCCGAACTGTTAACTAAAATTAACGAACACCCCTGGTTAAATGCTTGGGCAATTAGTTTGGATGCCAGTAAATGGGAGACTGATGGGCTGTTTTCTCCTAAGAACGAACCTCGTAATTTACACAGCATTAAAAAACAATATTTAGAGGCAATAAACCGATAAAAATAGACGAATCAAGTTGATTGGATTTCTAACAGTAGCTCAAGTTAGGGCTACTGAACCCAGCCAAACATCACCCCCATTCCAAAAATACCAGAACATTAATTAAGGAAAAGGATACTATTAATGAAAGTCGCAGAATTTTTATCTTACTTAAATAGTTTAGACATCAAGCTTTGGCTTGAGGAAGAAAAGTTAAAATATCAAGCTCCCCAAGGAGCAATGACACCAGAAATTAAGCAAGAAATCGGGACAAGAAAACCAGAAATTCTCACTTTTTTAAGAAGTGCAACAACACCATCTAAACCCCTTGAATCCGTAATTAATAGCGTTGCCAGAACTGAAGATTTACCCCTATCTTTTGCTCAACAGAGAATGTGGTTTCTCTATCAGATGGATCAGCAAAATTCGGCTTATAATGAAGCTCTAACCATCCGTTTAACGGGACGCTTAAACATTGATATTTTAGAGCAAACGATTAATGCTATTATTCAACGCCATGAGAGCTTACGGACAACCTTTCCAGTGGTTGAAGGAAAACCTATTCAAAAAATTGCTCCATCTCTAAAGATTAAATTATTAGTTATTAATTTAAAAGATATTTCCCAAGATCAAATTGATAAACAGATTATTGAAGAACTACAAAAACCCTTTGATTTAACCCAATCTCCCCTATTACGATGTACTCTGTTTGATCTGGGATATGAAAATTATATTTTAGTCAACGTTTTCCATCATATTATTATCGATGGTTGGTCAAAGGGCATTTTATTTAAAGAATTATCTAAATTTTATCAAGCACTTTTATCCAATTCAACCGTAGATTTACCCGAATTAGCCATACAATATGCGGATTTTGCGGTATGGCAAAGACAATGGTTACAAGGTGAAATCTTAGAAAATCAGTTAAATTATTGGAAAAAACAATTAACGGCTGCTCCTCCTTTATTAGAACTTCCAACCGATAAACCCCGTCCAGCTACTCCCAATTTTCGAGGTCATAGTATCTCGTTTCAAATTGACTCAGAACTCACAGAAAAACTGAAACTTTTGAGCCAAAAGTCGGGGGTGACTTTATTTATGACATTACTGGCTGCTTTAAACACTTTACTCTTTCGTTATAGTGGTCAAGATGATATTTTAATCGGGACACCCACCGCCAACCGAAACCGACAAGAAATTGAACCTTTGATTGGGTTTTTTGTCAATACTTTAGTGCTGCGGAATTCCCTAGAAGGAAATCCGACTTTTTCGGGATTATTACAGCAAGCTCGCAATGTTGTTTTAGAAGCGTATGCCAATCAAGATGTCCCCTTTGAGCAAGTGGTTGATGGGTTAGAAATCGAACGAAGTTTAAGTTATAATCCCTTATTTCAGGTAATGTTTGCGATGCAAAATGCCCCCCTCAATGCTTTAGAATTACCCAATTTAAAAGCTCAATATCTAGCCGTTGAACAACAGAGAATTAAATTTGATCTCAGCTTAGTTTTAGAGGAAATCGAAACCGAAAAAGGAGCTTATTTAGAAGGTTTTTGGGAATATGACAGCGACCTATTTACCGCCGAAAGAATTACCCGCATGGTGGGTCATTTCCAAACTTTATTAAAAGGAATTGTAGCCAATCCTCAGCAAACCATCGGGGAATTACCGTTACTGACTGAATCGGAAAAACAGCAATTATTAGTAGAATGGAATCAAACTCAACAAGACTATCCTCAAAATCTATGTATTCATCAGTTATTTGAAGAACAGGTTGTTAAAACACCTGATGCTATAGCGGTCATCGATGGAGAACAATCCCTCACCTATGAACAGTTAAATCAAAAAGCCAATCAGATTGCCCGTTATTTACAAAAATTAGGGGTTAAACCAGATCAATTAATTGGGATTTGTGTCGAGCGATTGCCCTTAATGATTATTGGATTTTTAGGAATCTTAAAAGCTGGAGGAGCTTATGTACCACTGGACACAAGCTATCCCGAAGAACGACTTGAATCTATCATAAATGATGCTGAAATCAAAATTTTATTAACGCAACAGCACCTCATCAAAAAACTACCAACAACAGTCAATCAATTGATTTGTTTAGAACAAGATGAAGACCCAATTAAACAACAAAGTAAACAGAATCCTCTCAGTCATGTTAACGCTGAGAATTTAGCCTACGTCATCTATACTTCAGGTTCTACAGGTAAACCTAAAGGAGTTGCTATTCCCCATCGAGGAGTGACTCGTTTAGTCTGTAATACTAACTATATATATTTAAAACCAACTGATAGAATGGCTCAGGTTTCTAATCCTTCTTTTGATGCCGCTACTTTTGAAATTTGGGGGGCGCTGATACATGGCGCACAGTTAATAGGAGTAGATAAAGATAGAGTTCTTTCTCCTGAAAAATTTGTTCATTTTCTCCAAAAATATCAAATTACTATTTTATTCTTAACGACAGCGTTATTTAATCAGTTAGTTCAGACTATTCCCCATGCTTTTCAAAGCTTAAGATATTTACTTTTTGGTGGCGAAGCAGTTGATCCTCAATGGGTCAAAGAATCCCTTAATAAAGGAACCGCTCAAAATTTACTTCATGTTTATGGGCCAACAGAAAGCACAACTTTTACCTCTTGGTATTTAATTAAAAATATTCCTTCAGAAGCTACAACTATTCCAATTGGTCGTCCTTTAGCTAATACAGAAATTTATATTCTTGATCCCTATTTGCAACCTGTTCCTATTGGTGTTAAAGGCGAATTGCATATTGGTGGTGATGGTTTAGCCCGTTGTTATCTCAATCGTCCTGACTTAACTGAACAAAAATTTATTCCCAATCCTTTTAGTCAAGATTCGTCAGCACGTCTGTATAAAACAGGTGATATAGTACGCTATTTAGCCGATGGGAATATTGAATTTATTGGACGGATTGATCATCAGGTAAAAATCAGAGGTTTTAGAATTGAATTAGGCGAAATAGAAGCCGTTTTATTTCAGCATCCTCAAGTCAAAGATGGAATTGTTATCGCCAGAGAAGATCTACTTGGAATCAAGCGTTTGTATGCTTATGTTGTTCCGAAAGATAAACAACTCACTCAGCCAGAATTACGAATTTTTCTCCAAGAAAAGCTTCCCAATTATATGATTCCTGCTTTCTTGATTTTCTTAGATGCTTTTACTCTTAATCAGAATGGAAAAATTGATCGCAGTGTTTTACCTAGACCAGAAATTGATGTTAATGAATTAGAAAATTATCTTCTTCCTAGTACCGAGAAAGAAACAATTCTAGCCCAAATTTGGCAGGAAGTTTTAGGGCAAAATCAAATTAGTATTAATGAGAATTTCTTTGAATTAGGAGGCGATTCAATTATCGCCATTCAAATTGTCGCTAAAGCTAATCAAGTGGGATTACAAATTACTCCTAAACAGTTATTTAGTCATCAAACCATCGCTCAATTAGCACTCGTATCGGAGACAACTGCTATCACTGAAATTGACCAGGGATTAGTTACAGGTGAAGTCCCCTTAACTCCGATTCAAAAATGGTTTTTTGAACAAAACTGGCCCGAACGTCATCACTTTAATCAATCTATCTTGTTAGAAGTTCCCAATAATCTACCACCAGATTTATTAAAACAAACTATTTCTAAATTACTCTATCACCATGATGCCTTGCGGTTACGGTTTGTGCAACAAGGAGAACAATGGCAACAAAATCACAGCGATGATTGCAATAATTTCGCTTTTGAAAAGGTGGATTTATCCCGTCTATCTTGCGATGAACAATTGACCAAGATCGCAGAAATTTCCGAGGTTCAACAACGGGTACTGAATTTAGAGGAAGGCCCCTTAATGGCGGTGGTTTTCTTCGCCTTGGGTGAGAGGGGAAAAATGTTAATTGTAATTCATCATTTAGCAGTAGATGGAATTTCTTGGCGGATTATCCTCGAAGATTTCGTCACTATTTACCACCAATTAGAAACCCAAAAGCCCCTGCAACTTACTCCTAAAACCAGTTCTTTTAAAACTTGGGCTGAGGAACTGCAAAACTATGCGAAAACCCCAGAATTTCACGCTCAATTCAAGTATTGGCTAAACCGTGATTTTCCCTCAATTTCTCCTCTTCCTTTGGACTGTCAAGGTGAAGCTCAGTCCAACATTGTTGCCCATGCAAAAACGGTCTCTTTCACCTTAACCGAAGAACAAACCCGCTTACTCTTACAGGAGGTTCCGCAAGCTTATAACACCCAAATTAATGATATTCTATTGACCGCTTTAGTCCAAGCTTTTGGCCGTTGGACAGGAAATTATAAGCTTTTGCTTGACATGGAAGGTCATGGAAGAGAGAATGTAATTGAATCCGTGAATTTATCTCGAACTGTGGGTTGGTTTACCAGTATTTTCCCCGTCTTTTTGACCTTAGAAAATCTTCACCATCCGGGTGAGTGTCTCAAGTCCATTAAAGAGCAGTTAAGACAAATTCCGAATCGAGGATTTGATTATGGAATTGGATATTATCTCAACTCAGATTTAACAATTCAATCCCCGTTAAAAAATCATCCTAAAGCTCAAGTCAGCTTTAATTATTTAGGTCAATTTACCAGCCATCAAATCGGCGAGATAGGCTGGAAATTATCTCAAGAGTCCAGTGGTTCCATTCATAGTCCTTTGGGACAACGTTCCCATTTAATTGCGATTCATGGAATTGTGGTTGATGGGCAACTTGATATGGAATGGCAATATAGTGAAAATTTTCATCATCAAACAACGATCAAAAATTTAGCCGCTGCCTATCGAGATTCTTTAGAAAGCCTGATTAACCATTGTTTATCGGTAGAAGGAGGCTATACTCCATCGGATTTTCCCGATGCGGATCTTAATCAGGTAGAACTAGATGAACTGCTTTCAGAACTCGATTTTTAAACTCAATTTAATGTTTAACCCTCATGCTTGATAACAACTATGTCATCGCCTAATCTTCCCAGTGAAATTGAAAATCGTAAAAGCGAACATCTGCGAGTTTGTATCGAAGAAGATGTAGAGTTTCAACAACTTACAAACGGTTTAGAAAAATATCGTTTTACCCATTGTTGTCTTCCTGAACTTGACCGTAGCGATATTGAACTGGGGACAACCTTTTTGGGGAAATCTCTAAAAGCTCCAATTCTCATCTCTTCCATGACCGGAGGAACAGAATTAGCCCATTTAGTCAATACTCGATTGGCAACGGTCGCTCAACGCTATGGTTTAGCGATGGGGGTGGGTTCTCAACGCATTGCACTCGAACAACCGGAATTAGCGCCGACCTTTGCAGTCCGTTCTCTGGCGCCGGATATTCTCCTGTTAGCGAATTTAGGGGCTGTACAGTTAAATTACGGCTGCGGTTTAGAAGACTGTTTAAAATTGGTGGAATTATTAGAAGCTGATGCCTTAATTCTGCATCTCAATCCTTTACAAGAATGGGTGCAATCGGGAGGCGATTCTAATTTTAAAGGGTTACTCGCTAAAATTCAGCAAATTTGCGCTCAATTACCCGTTCCTGTCATCGCCAAAGAAGTCGGAAATGGCATCTCTGCGGTGATGGCCAAACAATTAATTGAAGCCGGAGTCGCCGCGATTGATGTGGCGGGAGCCGGAGGCACGTCCTGGGCCAAAGTCGAAAGCCAAAGAGCCAAAGACAACAGACAAAGGCATCTCGGACAAGTTTTTGCCGATTGGGGTTTACCTACGGCTGAATGTATTACCGCCATTCGGTCGATGAATTCAACCATTCCTTTAATTGCTTCTGGGGGCTTAAAAAATGGCTTAGACCTTGCCAAATCCATCGCTTTAGGAGCCGATTTAGGAGGGTTGGCTCGACCGTTTCTCGTAGCAGCGATTGAATCAGAAGCCGCCGTTGATGAGTTGGTAAAATTTTTAATTGCTGAACTTGAAATTGTTTTATTTTGCACCGGAAATCCTAATTTATCCACCCTTAAAAATTCAGGAGCCTTAAAACCATGTTAAAGTTTTCAATGGAATTGTGTTATCCCCAGCTTGATGTCAAAACCTTAAGCGTTGGCACTTTGGGTCCAAAAGAAACCAGTAGTGAACAAACCTTAAATTATCTAATTTCTCAATGGAAATTACAACAGATTTCGGTTAATAGTCATTTATTTGATAGCTTTACAGATTTAAAAGAATCTTTACTCGAAAATCAGATAGATTTGGCGTTAGTACCCCATGCCTATGAAAAAATTAATGATTTCTATATGGAACCGAGTTTTAAACTAGGTTTTATCTTCACCTATCCCACACCCGTTTACGGATTAGCCAAGCGAAAAAATGAAGAAATCGTTTTAGAAAATTGTACCCTGGTTACTCATCCCGCTCCTCTTCCTTTACTTCCCTATTTATTACCAGGCGACCTGAATCAAAATAAGATTAAAATCAAATTTGTCAATTCTACCAGTGTGGCCGCTATTCAAGTTAAACAAGGGTTGGCAGATTTAGCCATTACCAATGAAAATGCCCTCCGAGAATATGATTTAGAATTTATTTCACAATATGGTAAAATTGAGATGAGTTGGTCTTTATTTCACAAAAAGGAAAACACCATGATTCAAAGTATTTATTTACCAGTGCATACCTAAAAAAGCTACCTATCCGCTCAAAATAGTTGCCTTCATCACATAAAAATAATTGAGATTTAACCTCTCAATTTCATTTTGAACCTGTACCCTAAAATCATGTCTGAATTTTTCCCAATTCCCGATCCTCTTAAACTCAATCATCATGTAGAATTAGAGGTTTTTCAATGCCAAGATACCATTTTTCAATTATACGTTATAGCTCCTAATGCTAAACTTGAATCCCACCAACATCCTGAAAGTCAAATTGGCATGGTATTCTCAGCAGAACTAGAACTGTATATTAAAGATTTGATTAAACCCTTAAGACCTTTGCAAGATGTTTATATAGCTGATGGCAATATTCCTCATGGTGCTTTTAATCCTTTATCAGAACCGATGATTGGATTTGATCTTAAACGGATTACCTCTGCTTTACCGTCAGAAGATGTTTTATTAACACTATCCAACAACCAAGATAAAATCACTCATTTACCTTGTCAATCTGTTAAGGGTTCTTGGTTTGAAATTGTCATGATGAAAATCCCTTCTGGTTATTCCATTCCCCCACATCAAGGTGAGCAAGAAGAAATCGGATTTATTTTGAATGGAAAATTAGAAATCTCCATAGAAAATGAAGGACAGTTTTTAGAATATGGTCAAATTTATTATGCTCCTTCAAAAGTTTTAAAAAAGGGATATAATTCATCGAAACAAGATATTAATTTGATTAAAATTTTAATTTAGTTCGTTTTATGATTTTAAGTTTAACCTCAAAATGCTAGGACAAAGTTTATGGATTTAGGATTAAAAGATAAAGTGGCTTTGATTACGGGAAGTAGTGCAGGAATTGGGTTTACCATTGCTGAAAAATTAGCAGAAGAAGGCTGTCACTTAATTATTTGTGGTCGCAATTCCCAACGCTTAGAACAAGCTTATCAATCTCTGGCTCAAGCTTATCCTGTCCAAGAAATTCTGCGTTTAGTGGCTGATGTCCATCAAGCTCAAGATTCTGAACAATTAATACAGGACTCTTTAAATCAATATGGCAAAATTGACATTTTAGTAAATAATTCTGAAGGAGCTAACTTTGCTGATAATTTAATTGAAAACCTTTCCGATGAAGATTGGTTAAACGTTTTTCAAGGAAAATTAATGGGTTATATTCGCTTAACCAATTTAGTGTTACCGATTATGAAAAAACAACATTGGGGAAGAATTGTTAATATCATTGGGACATCGGGAAAAGAGCCATCTCCTCGTTTAGTTAAATCGGGTGTTGTCAATGCAGCTTTAATGAATTTTACCAAATCAGTAGCTAGACAAACCGCCCCCTATAATGTTTTAATTAATAGTGTTAACCCCGGCGTTATTGATACCCCTAGACATCGAGAATATTTAGAAATTTATGCCAAAAAGCAAGGAACAACCCCAGATTTAATCCGAGAAGGAATTCTAAAAACAATTCCCATGAATCGAATTGGTACGACTGAAGAATTTGCTAATCTCGTTGTATTTTTAGCTTCAGAATGTGCGAGTTATATAACGGGAATTACTATTCCCATCGATGGTGGTTTATCCTCGTCAGCATTTTAAATTCAACCCTCCAGCATCATCAACAAGCATCATGAACACACAAACTAAACTCTCAAACCAAGCTCTTAACTATTATCCCATCGCAGATAAACAGTTTTTTCCCGTGTATTCCTATATGAATAATAGGATTAATATGTGGAATACAGAAAGAAAATTAAAACAAGAACTTCTCAATAATTCTTCAGTCATATTTGTTTATCAAATGGGGAAAGTCGGTTCAATGAGTACCTATTTGACCCTAAAAAAACATCTGCAAAATCAAGCTATTTATCATATCCATAATCTGAATTCAGAACATTTCTCAAAAATTTGGGAAACAATGCAACTGGAGAAACATTATCATGCTTTTACCTTTGGGCATTCCTGTATGACCAAATATTTAAGCGAACACATTGAGGAAATTAAAAATCAAAAAAATATTAAAATTATTACTGGAGTCCGAGAACCCATCGCCCGTAATATTTCTTGGTTTTTTCAAGTCATTCATTGTCAATCTGTTTTTCCTGAATTTTTCATAAAATATCAAGAAGGATTAATCACAATGGATGAAATTATTAAAAAATTTTGGTCTCAAAAATTTGTTTATGGAAAGCAGTTTGACTGGTTTGAAGAAGAATTGCAACCAGTTTTCGGCATTGATATCGCTTCCATTGATTTTCCGAAAGAAAAAGGTTATGCGATTGCGAATTTCCCCGACAGAAATATTGACTTATTAGTCTTAAAATTAGAAAAACTTGATTCTTGCTTAAAAGAAGCCCTAGAAACTTTTTTAGGTGTTGAAAATTTAGATTGTGAACGACTTGACCGAGCAGACTTTTTAGAAGCGGATGACTATCTCATCTATGATAATTTAAGAAAGAGTCTGACCTTTAGTGATGAATATTTAGAAGAAATTTATGATCAACCATTAGTGCGTCATTTTTACACCGATGAAGAAATTAACAAATTTAAACTCAAGTGGTCTAGTCAACGTTAAAGGTAATTCGTTCTAAGTTTATCGTATTTATTGAATAAAATTTGATTCAATAAACTCACGCACATTTTTATTTAATCTATTGGGAAAAATAATGGTAACACCTCAACAATCTAGGGTTAGTAAAAAAGATATTGAATCCATTTATCCCCTTTCTCCCATGCAGCAGGGGATGCTGTTTCATTCTTTATATAATCCAGAATCAAAGACGTATTTATCACAAATTCAAATCACCTTGCAAGGCAATTTAGATATTAATGCGTTCCAACAAGCTTGGCAAAAAGTAGTAGATAGACATAGTATTTTACGGACTTGTTTTGCTTGGAAAAAAACCAAACAGCCTTTACAAGTGGTTAGAAAAAATGTCACCTTGCCTTGGTTTAATTATGATTGGCGAGCGCATTCTCCCGCCGAACAAGAAACTAAATTGCAGGAATTATTAACCTCTGATAAAGAGCAATATTTTGAATTAGATAAAGTCCCCTTACTTCGATGTCATTTAATTCAAGTCGAAGATCAAAAATATGAATTTATCCATACTGGACATCATATTTTATTAGATGGTTGGGCAACAGCAATTCTGTTGAAAGAAGTTTTCGAGTTTTACGCTGGACTCATCAACTATCGACCCGTCAATTTACCGACACCCCGCCCTTACCAAGACTATATTAATTGGGTACAACAGCAAGATCAAACTGAAGCCGAACGATTTTGGCGACAAAATCTTCAAGGTTTTACCTCTCCAACTCCATTAGTCGTTGATAAACCGTTAAATCCTCTTGTTACTCAAAGTAAAAATTATCTTCATCAAAAATCAAAACTTTCTCCAGAAATTACCAGTCGTCTGAAATTACTCGCCCAAGAATATCGCCTTACTCTTTCTACCCTAATTCAAGGAGCTTGGGCTTTATTATTACATCATTATAGTAGTGAATCTGATATTGTATTTGGGGCAACCGTTTCGGGACGACCGCCCAATTTTACAGGAATTGAATCGATGGTGGGGATGTTTTTAAATACCTTACCCGTTCGCATCCAAATTGAGTCTCAACTTGAATTATTAACTTGGTTTCAACAATTACAACAAGAGCATTTAGAACGAGAGCAATATAGTTATAGTTCTCTAATTGATATTCAAAAATGGAGTGAAATTCCAGCCCCTCATTCAGTTTTTGAAAGTTTTGTTGTCTTTGAAAATTTACCCTTTAGCGACAATGATAGTCAGAATTTAGGCGGTTTACAAGTCGGTGAAATGCAAGATTATGGCAATGCTGATTATCCCTTAACGGTTATTGTCACCCCTGGAGAAGCCTTAAGTATTAAAATTATTTATCCTCAAGAACGATTTGAAAATGACACCATTGAAAGGATATTAGGTCATTTTAAAACCTTATTAGAAGGAATCGCTATTAATCCCCATCGTCGGATTCAAGACTTACCTTTATTAACGGAAGCTGAACGTCAATTATTATTAATTGAATGGAATCAAACTGCACCCCAAAAGCCTCTTAAACACTGCGTTCATGAATTATTTGAACAACAAACCCTCAAAACCCCTTCAGCCATCGCCGTTGTTTTTCAAGAGCAACAATTAACCTATCAAGAACTCAATGAGTCTGCCAATCAACTCGCCCATTATTTACAAAAAATTGGGGTGAGTTCTCAATCTTTGGTCGGGATTTGTTTAGAACGATCTCTTAATATGGTAATTGCCGTTTTAGCAGTGTTAAAAGTAGGCTGTGTTTGTGTTCCCCTAGATACAACCTATCCTCAAGAAAGACTTTCTTACATCCTGCAAGACACCCAAATCAAAACCTTATTAACCCAAAAAGATTGTCAATCCCTCTTAAACAGTGAAACCATTTCTCAACGGATTTTATTGGATGAACAAGGGTCAGAAATTGCCTTAGAACCCAAGACTAATCTTGACAACCCCGTGAGTTTAAAGGATTTGGCCTATATTATTTATAGTTCAGGCTCTACGGGTGTGCCAAAAGGGATTATGATCCTGCATCAATCCTTAACCAATATTATTGAGCATCATCAGGCGAAAATGTCACCGGAGAGAAATTTCTTACAATTTGCTCCCTTCAATTTCGATGTTAGCTATCACGAAATGTTTGCAGCCTGGTGTTTAGGGGGAAGCTTATTTATTGTTCCAGAAGATGCCCGCTTAGACCTTGCTAAAATAAGTCAATTATTGGCAAATAACCCTATTCATAAAGCGATTTTGCCCGTTACTTTGTTACAACAATTAATTGAAACCTATAGTGAGGAAACCTACTTATTTGCTAACTTGCGTGAAATTATTTCAGCTGGAGAGCAATTACAAATTACTCCAACGATGATTTCTGTATTCAAAAAACTCGAACATTGTACCCTTTACAATTATTATGGACCCACAGAAGCGGATATCGTTACCAGTTATACCTTTGACCCTAATCCTGAGCTTTGGCCGAAGTATATTCCCATTGGTAAACCCGCGATTAATGTGCAAGTTTATATTTTAAATTCCCATCTTCAACCTGTACCCATCGGAGTCACTGGCGAGTTATATGTTGCGGGTGGCGGTTTAGCGCGGGGTTATTTCAACAATCCCCAATTAACCAAAGAAAAATTTATTGCTAATCCCTTTAGCGATAATTCATTGCTGTATAAAACTGGAGATTTAGCTCGTTATTTACCCAATGGAGACATTGAATATTTAGGAAGAATTGATGATGTGGTGAAAGTTAGAGGTTATAGAATTGAATTAGGGGAAGTAGAAACTATTTTAAATCAACATCCTCAAATTGCCCAAGCCATTGCTACAGTTCAGGGAGAAACCGCCAGAGAAAAATATTTAGCCGCTTATTTTATTCCCCGTCCAGGTGAAACCGTAAACCAAGTTGAATTACGTCATTTTCTTGAAAACTGGCTACCCGATTATATGATTCCCTCTGCTTTTGTGGTGATGGAATCTTTTCAACTCAGTCCTAACGGTAAAGTTGATCGAAAAGTCTTACCAATACCCGATAAAAACCCCTTATCGTTAACTCAAAATTATGTCGCTCCTCGAACTGCAATTGAAGAAGTTTTAGCGGTAATTTGGGCAGAAATTTTAGAAGTCGAACGAGTTGGGATTGAAGACGATTTCTTTCTGTTAGGTGGGCATTCTTTAAAAGCGATTCAACTGATTAGTAAAATCCGTCAAACCTTAGAAATTGAAATTTCTGTGCGTCAACTTTTTAATCACTCAACCATCAGCCAATTAACTCAAGTCATGGTTGAATTAGTGGGGAATGAAGGGTTACTAAATGAAATTGCCGTAACGGTTCAAGAAATTTCTAGACTTTCACCAGAAGAAGTTCAAGCTTTATTATCTCAAAGCTGAACCTAAATGAATTAAACTTTCTATAGTGGACATTGATTTAAACTGAAGGAAAAAAATGACAAATCATCTCTTTGATTTAACAGGTAAAGTTGCAATTATCACGGGTGCTGCCCGAGGAATTGGTCGGGTATTAGCCCAAGGATTAGCACAAGCTGGAGCTAAGGTGGTAATTGGTGATATTAATCAAGTTGGTGCTGAACAAACGGTTCAACTGATTCAAGAAGCAGGAGGCGAAGCCATGGCAATTGAGACCGATGTTCGTCAACGTCAAGCTTGTCAGAATTTAATTAACCAGGCGGTTGCTCATTATGGTCAACTCGATATTATGGTCTGTAATGCAGGAGTTGAAATTCTCAAAAACACTGATGAATTAGAGGAATTTGAATGGGATCAGGTTATTAATGTTGACTTAAAAGGTTATTTTAATTGCGCTCAACTCGCAACCAAACAAATGATCAAACAAGGAACAGCAGGTTCAATTATTATGAATTCTTCTATCTGTGCTTTCGTTGCTGTTCCCAAATCTTCAGGAGCATATAGCGCCGCAAAAGGTGGTGTCAATCAATTAGTAAAATCCCTAGCGGTCGAATTAGCTAGTCACAAAATTCGAGTCAATGCTTTTGCACCGGGCTATATGAATAATATGATGGAAGGAACAGAAGGTTTACGTTCAACTTCCGATGAAATGGACGAATTATATACTAGAATTCCCATGAAACGAACTGGAGATTTAGAAGAGTTAATTGGTCCTGTCGTGTTTTTAGCATCCGAAGCTTCCTCTTATGTAACTGGAGCAATTTTAATGGTAGATGGAGGTTATACCGCTATTTAGCATCAATAATTAAACAATTTTTAGGTTGATTTGTATCCATGAAACCAACCTAAAATCACTAAATTAAATAAATCCTATTAACTCATGTCAAAAATGAACGATAATTCTCAAGACAAACAAAAATTACTGAAGCTATTACTACAAAAAAAAGGAATCGGTTTAAAAACGAATACAATACCGACTAGAAATCCGTCTCAACTTGTACCGCTTTCTTTTTCCCAAGAACGACTTTGGTTTTTGTACCAATTAGAAGCTCAAGGCTATACCTATAATATGCCGTTTCGCTTTCAAATTGAAGGCAATTTAGATATTGATATCTTTAGAAAAGCTTTGGAAACTATTAAGCAACGTCATGAAGTGTTGCAGACCTGTTTTCAAGAAGTTGACGAAATTCCCAGACAAATTATTAACCCTAAAATTCATTTAAATTTTACCTTGCTGGATTTACAGTCTTTATCTTATGCGGAACAAACCCAAGAATTAGAGCGATTAACCGAACAAGAAATTTATACTCCCTTTGACTTAACCAAAGCTCCCTTAATGCGGACTTTTTTGGTTAAATTAAAAGCTGATTCTTATCTTTTGTTTTTGAGTTTACACCATTCTATTTTTGATGGCTGGTCAATGAAAGTTTTACTCGAAGAACTTTCTAGTTTATATCAAGCTTTTTTACAAAAACAATCTAATCCTTTACCCGATTTGCCTATTCAATATGGTGATTTTGCCGTTTGGCAAAGACAACAGTTACAAGGAGATAAACTCACCCAGGAAGTTAATTATTGGCAACAAAAATTAACGGGAATTCCACCCTTATTGGAAATTCCCACTGATCATCCTCGTCCTCCCATACAAACGTTTAAAGGCAATAATTGTACATTTAAAATAAGTCCAGAATTAAGCCAAAACCTGAAAAATATTAGCCAAACGTCAACCGCTACTTTGAATATGACGCTGTTAACGGCTTTTAATATTTTATTATATCGTTATAGCCGTCAAGAAGATATCGTGATTGGAATTCCCAGTGGAAATCGACAATTTCCTGAAATTGAACCCTTAATTGGTTGCTTTATTAATACCTTACCCATTCGGACTCAGTTTAAAGAAAATCTCTCGTTTAAAGCTTTATTAAATCAAGTCAAACAAGTAGTTTTAGAAGCTTATGAACACCAAGATTTACCCTTAGAGAAGGTGGTAGAAGCGGTAAATCCTCAACGAAACATAAGTTATAGTCCTTTATTCCAAGTGATGTTTTCTTGGGAAGATATGCTGCACATTAATCATTTTTCGATGGCGGATTTAAAATTAACTCCCGTCACGATGAATGCTTTAATTGCTCAATTTGATTTAACCTTAGCCATGCAAGAAACGACTGAGGGTTTAGTTGGCTCGTTTGATTATAATTGCGCGTTGTTTAATCAAGACACAATTGAGCGCATGATTACCCACTTTAAAACTTTATTAGAAGGAATTGCCATTAATCCTGAACAATCGATTGAATTATTACCTATTTTACCTTTATCAGAACAAAAGTTATTAGCTCAATGGAATCAGACTAATATTGCTGAAAATCCAAAGGTTTGTATTCATGAATTATTTGAACATCAAGTTTTAAAAACTCCAACTGCGATCGCAATAGAATGGGGCAGGGAAAAAATCACCTATCAAGACTTAAATCATCGTGCCAATCAATTAGCTCATTATCTCCAATCTAAGGGGGTTAAAGTTGAATCGTTAGTGGGAATTTGTTTAGAACAATCTGTATCTATTATTATCAGTTTTTTGGCAATTCTTAAAACTGGTGCTGCTTATCTTGTTCTAGCTCCCAATTATCCCCAAGAGCGTTTAAACTATATCTTAAATGATGCTCAAGTCTCGGTATTAATTACTCAAAATACCTTGGTTAATTTATTCCGTGATCATCAAGCAGAAGTGGTTTGTCTGGATACTGAAGAAAACTTAATTATTAGTCAAAGCCAAAACAATTTAGTTAACCCTATTCAGCCAAATAATTTAGCTTATATTATTTATACCTCTGGTTCAACAGGCACTCCTAAAGGGGTTATGATTGAACATCAAAGTTTAGTTAATCATAGTTTAGGAATCATTAAATTCTATGATTTAACAAATCGTGATCGAATTTTACAATTTGCTTCTTTTACCTTTGATGTAGCTGCTGAAGAAATTTATCCAACTTTTTTAACGGGTGCAACTTTAGTTATGCGTCCTGCATTAATGTTCCCTTCTTTAGCTGATTTTACTCAATTTATTCAGCAAAAGTGTTTAACAGTCATTAATCTTCCGGCTACTTATTGGCATGAATGGGTATTAGATTTATCTCAAACTTTAATAACCTTACCTGAAACCCTACGCTTAGTGATTACAGGAAGTGAAGAAGTATTACCAGAGCGATTAATATTATGGCAAAAAATACTATCAAATAGTCAACGAGAAGATATCACTTGGTTGAATGCTTATGGTCCGACAGAAGCGACGATAACCAGCACAGTTTTTAATCCCAATTTCAGTCATAAAATTGCTCAAATTCATTCTGTTGCCATTGGTAAACCGATTACAAATACACAGGTTTATATTTGTGATCCCTATTTGCAACAAGTCCCCATTGGAATACCAGGAGAACTGTTAATTGGAGGTTTAGGTTTGGCCAAAGGTTATCTCAATCGCGATGATTTAACCCGTGAAAAATTTATTACTCATGCTTTTAATTCATCAGAATATCAACGTTTCTATAAAACTGGAGATTTAGCTCGTTATTTACCCGATGGAAATATAGAGTTTTTAGGACGCATTGATAATCAAGTCAAAATTCGAGGGTTTCGTATTGAAATTGGCGAAATTGAAGCCGTATTAACTGAATACCCAGATGTCCGAGCGACGGCGGTAATTGTTCGAGAAGATCAAACAAATAATAAACAATTAGTGGCTTATATTGTGCCAAAATATCCATCCATTGATCCTGCAAAATTGCGGAGTTTTCTTAAACAGAAATTACCAGATTATATGATTCCAGCTTTCTTTGTACAGCTTCAAGAATTGCCCTTAATGAGCAGTGGGAAAATTGATCGTAACGCTTTACCCGCACCCACCGAAATTCGGGAGCAAAAAACGATGATTACACCCCGAACAGCTACGGAAAAAATTGTTGCTGAGATTTGGCAAGATGTTTTAGGGTTAAAGCAAGTTAGTATTTTCGATAATTTCTTTGACTTAGGTGGCCATTCTTTAAAAGCTGCCCAAGTGATTTCTCGACTGCGAGAACAATTAGCTATTAATATTCCTTTAAACTATCTCTTTGCAGAACCGACGGTAGCAGGATTATCCTCTAATTTAGACTTGAATTTATCTGATGAAATTGAGAGCAATCAAATCCCAGATTGGCAAGTCGAAATTACCTTAGACCCCTCCATTCAACCGCCGAATCTTGTGGCTCCCTTTCCTCAAAAACCTGCTGATATTTTGCTAACAGGAGCTACGGGTTTTCTCGGAATTCATTTATTAGCTGAATTGTTGGACAAAACAGAAGCTAATATTCATTGTTTAATTCGAGACAAAAGTTTAGAACAAGCTCAAGCGAAAATTTACCAGAAATTAAAAACCTTTCAATTATGGGATGAACAGAAAAGCTCTCGTATTATTCCTGTTATTGGTGATTTATCCCAAAAACGTTTAGGAATGTGTGAACCTGATTTTCTGGAATTAGCCAATCAAATTGATGTGATTTATCATAATGGAGCTTGGGTTAATGCAATTTATCCCTATTCAATACTGAAACCCACTAATGTTTTAGGAACAGCAGAAATCTTGAGATTAGCCTGCTTAATTAAAACCAAACCTGTCCATTTTGTCTCGACGATTTCTGTTTTTTCCCCCAGTTATGCTCAAGGAAACTTAATTCAAGAATCTGATCCCCTGGGTATAAATCATGGACTCAATGCCGGTTATACTCAAAGTAAATGGGTCGCTGAAAAATTAATCATGGAAGCTGGAAAACGGGGACTTCCGATGACAATTTTCAGAGCATCTCGAATTATTGGACATAGTAAAACTGGAATTTGTAATAGAGAAGATTTGTTTTGTCGTATGATTAAAGGCTGTATTCAATTAGGAATGATTCCTGATTTTGGCGATAGTACAGAAGACCTCACTCCTGTGGATTATGTGAGTGGTGCAATTATACATTTAGCCAGTCAAGAAAGCTCTTTAGGGAAAGCATTTCATTTGTTGAATTCTCACCCAACCTTAAATCGTGACTTATTTGATTGTGTTCGGGAAATGGGTTATCCGTTGCAGTTGGTTTCTTTTGAAAAATGGCGATCACATTTAACAGAACAATGTAAAATTAATACAGATAATGCTTTATCTCCGGTGTTAGATAACTTTTCAGATGAAAATTTATCCGCAGGTTATCCCCCCCAGTTTGATGCTCAAAATACGGTAATGGGGTTAAAGGGTACGGCCTTTAATTTTCCCCCGATTGATCACAAATTGTTAAAAAAATATTTTGAATATTTTACTAAAAGTGGGTTTTTAACACAATAAATGTCGATTTTATCACACCTCTAAATTCAAAAATCCAGATCATGAATTCCACGAGTTCAATCTTATGTTTAACTTAAAACATAAATTATATTTATTAATTTCAAAATTTTTAGAAGAACAAGAACGGATCGAAAAACATAAAAAACTTTCCGACAATGCTACATTTCACAGTTCCGTCAAATTTATCGGAAAGTGTATAAACTATAGGGAGGATAAAACTCTAATTCAAATTGGAGAGAATACAGTAATTATCGGAGAATTAGCTATATTTCCTTATGGTGGAAAAATAGAAATAGGGAGAAATTGTTATATTGGTGAAGGAACTCGAATTAGATCAGCTACTTCTATCAAAATTGGAAACGAAGTTATAATTTCCGATGATGTCAGTATTTATGATACCGATGCTCATTCATTAAATTATGTTTTAAGACAGAAAGAATTTATGGAAGTACTCATTTTGAATAATCTGATTAAGGATGCTGAGGATGTTGATATACAATCTGCACCCGTGGTGATAGAAGATCATGTTTGGATTGGATTTAATGTTGCGATTCTTAAAGGGGTTACGATTGGGAAAGGGGCAATTATTGGAGCAGGTTCTGTTGTAACAAAAGATGTAGAACCTTTTACAATCGTTGCAGGTAATCCTGCCAAAATTATCAAACGATTATGAATCTGATTCAATTCGGTTAATATTCATTCCTGATCTGTAGAAAATCCAGAAAATAGTAATAATATAATTTCTGATAACAATGCAGATTTTTATGGTATGCTGAATTAATGTCTAACTCAAGAGATAGACATTCAAAGTTATAATGTCACCATTTTAGATCAAGGAGAATCCTATGAATGTTGCAGAAAAAACCTCAGATAGTATAAATCTCAAAGAAGATACCCGAACTTTCAATCAATCTCTTCAAGAATTTTTAAGATTTATTCAAGTTTATTGGTATCCGAAAGAACACCAGGATAGAGCTTTTTCGCAGATTATTCGTTCCTGGGGAATGCTCGTTTTATTGTTTTTATTATTAGTGGGAGTAGTAGGTCTTAATGCGTTTAATAGTTTTGTTTTTAGAGACTTAATTACCTTCACAGAAGCTAGGGATGCAGAAAAATTAACTCATTTTGTCATTATTTATGGGATTACCCTAGGCAGTATGACTTTTTTCACAGGATTGTCTAGGTTTCTTAAAAAACTAATTGCGCTGGATTGGTATCAATGGATCAATAGTAGTATCTTGCAAAAATATTTTAAAAATCGTGCTTATTATCAAATTAATTTTAAAGGGGATATTGAAAATCCAGATCAACGTTTATCCCAAGAAATTCAACCCATTGCCAGAACAACGATGGACTTTTTAACAACCTGTGTTGAAAAAGTTATGGAGATGCTGGTTTTTATTGTCATCCTTTGGTCAATTTCTAAAACCATTTCTATTGTGCTTCTGGTTTATACGATTATTGGAAATATTCTTGCCACCTATATTACTCAACAATTAAATAAAGTCAATAAACAACAATTAGAAATCGAAGGAACCTATAAATACGCCATTACTCATGTTCGGACTCACGCTGAATCAATTGCATTTTTTAGAGGGGAAGAAAAAGAGTTAAATATTATTCAAAGAAAGTTCAATCAGGTGATTAAAATCATGATTGAAAGAATTAATTGGGAAAGAACCCAGGAATTTTTTAACCGCGGCTATCAATCCATTGTTCAAATCTTCCCCTTCTTAATTGTTTCCCCATTATATATTAGTGGGAGAATTGAGTTTGGACAAGTTAACCAAGCCAGCTATTGTTGCTATTTCTTTTCCACAGCTTTATCCGTGTTAGTCGATGAATTTGGACGCTCCGGTGAGTTTATTAATTATATTGAACGTTTAGAAGAGTTTTACCAAGCTTTAGAGGGTGTAAGCGAACAAACCAACCCAGTTAATACCATTCAAGTCATTGAAGATAACAATCTAGCTTTTGAGGATGTCACCTTACAAACTCCCGATGCCGCTAAAGTGATTGTCGAACATTTATCCCTGTCCGTTGAACCAGGGGAAGGTTTATTAATTGTTGGGCCAAGTGGTCGAGGAAAAAGTTCTCTTTTACGCGCTATTTCTGGGTTATGGAATACGGGTACAGGTCATTTGATGCGACCTCCCCTCGACGATTTATTATTTTTACCCCAACGTCCTTACATCATTTTGGGAAACCTGCGTGAACAGCTAATTTATCCTCAAACGACAACGGAGATGAGTGAATCCCAATTAAAAGAAATCTTACAAGAAGTTAACCTACAAGATGTTCTTAATCGCATCAAAAATTTTGATGAGGAAGTGGATTGGGAAAATATTTTATCTTTAGGAGAACAACAACGTCTAGCCTTTGCGCGACTATTCGTTAATCAGCCAGATTTTGTGATTTTAGATGAAGCCACCAGTGCTTTAGATTTAAAAAATGAAGATCATTTATATAAACAGTTACAACAAACTGGAAAGACCTTTATTAGTGTCGGACATCGAGAAAGTTTGTTTAACTACCATCAAAGGGTTTTGGAACTTTCCGAGGATTCTACTTGGCGTTTAATGAGAATGGCAGACTATCATCCATCAACAGCGATTGCAACTCATTCTAACAATGAGCAAACCGTTGATGAAACGATAGAAATTGTCTCTGAAATAAACAATCAAGACAATTTTACCCATCAAGAAATGCAAAAACTGACCAATTATAGCTTAAGTACCATCAAAAACAAAGCCCGTCGAGGTCAAACGATTGTTGCCAATGATGGCATGAGCTATCGTTATGACAACACCCTTGATATTGCCAAATGGGTGAGAGTTTAGCTTCTCAGGTGGATTAAAATCCGCCTGGACTTAAATAACTGGGATTTTCCTGTAGGGAAGTATCGAAGGGATTGGGTAAATCTTGGGTGCGAATTAAAGGTCCAGACTGTTGCTGTTGCATAACATCATAGTATAAAGTTTCGGTTAATTTGGCATCCCGAGTAATCAGATTATCGAAATAGGAACCTTGCATAAAAGTACGCCAACCAAAAAGAGAGTTTAACTGTCCTAAAATGTTGGTGTAGTCGTAGAAACGACCCGTATTGTTATTAACAGCGCGGTTAAACAAACCAGGGATATTATTAAATCCTACCGCCGTATCAGGAGAGGGGACAATTTGCAATTGTTGGGTTTTTACCGGTGGGGGATTGGTGGCGGGTGGAGTTTCGGCGATCGCAATAGGCGAACTCAACCAGACTAAACCGGTTAAACAAAACAGGGAAGGAAGTAAAAACTTAGCGCGCATGGGTAAAAATCTCCTCACAGGGATAGGGTTAATTAAAAAATTGCTTCAATGGGATGAGAAAGAAATCAATACTAGCGATCGAGTCAATATATAATGACTTTTGGCTTAATTGTAACCGAAATTTTGGAGTCAGTCAGGCTCCCAATCCTGAAAATATGGCTAATTCCTCGGTAGCGAATCTCGACACTGCTTCCCTGCGTCAATTTCTCCTCGATGCTCTTGTCCGTCTTGCCTATGGAGAGGGGGATTTCACCCTGTCTTCAGGACAAAAAAGCAGCTACTATATCAACGGTAAACAAGTTACCCTCAATGCTGAGGGAGCTTTAGCCGTGGGGCGTTTATTGCTGTCCCTACTGCCTCCAGATACCCAAGCGGTGGCAGGATTAACCCTAGGGGCGGATCCGATTGTCAGTGCCGTTATTGTGGTATCTGCCTACGAAAATCGCCCGATTCCAGCTTTAATCGTCCGTAAAGAGGCAAAAGGTCACGGTACTATGGCTTATATCGAGGGGCCGACTTTAAACCCCGGTGCCGCGGTGGTTGTCCTCGAAGATGTGGTGACAACGGGGAAAAGTGCCATGGTAGCGGTAGAAAGATTACGCAATGCGGGTTATCAAGTAGATTTAATCATTGCTTTGGTGGATAGAGAGCAAGGAGGCGCGGAATTTTACCAATCTCAGGGAATAAAGTTTCAAGCTTTGTTTTCGATTCGGGATCTACAGGCGGCTTATCAGACTAAATAGCGGGGAGTGGCGAAAAACGCTCGATAACTGGGTTTTAACAGTGGGTAAAACTTAGCTGTATTTTTTTCCTGTGAATAATTGGTAACTAGCTGAGGTTGTCGGCGCTAAGAAACAGCTGGGAACATTGATAGATTCAGAGTCTAACTATTGACTAATACCTATTCTCGGACGGGGAATCAAGATTGCTTGACTCTCTTGGCTGCTAATGAGTTGAAGCCTTTGTCACTTTACTGATAACCCTCAGACCGACTAACTGTATACTAGGCTATAAGATTTGCTTAAAAATCTTCAGACCATGCCGAACTATTGACAGTACAGCGATCGCCAAATATGAATCAAGGCATAGATTTACAAGAAAGTTTCATTAAATCCCTAACAGACTTGGGATTAAGTGGAGGACTGGCTAAAGCGATTTGGATGCCTTTACCCATGTTCCTGATGATTATTGCCGCCACAGTGGGGGTTTTAGTGTGCGTCTGGTTAGAAAGGAAAATTTCCGCCGCCGTCCAACAGCGTATCGGGCCCGAATACGCAGGACCCTTAGGCGTTTTACAACCAGTCGCCGACGGTCTGAAATTAGTCTTTAAAGAAGATGTCGTCCCCGCTAAGGCTGACCCTTGGTTATTCCTCTTCGGGCCGATTTTGGTGGTGATGCCGGTGTTTGTCTCCTATCTCATCGTCCCCTTCGGTCAAAATCTGCTGATTACCGACCTAAACGTGGGGATCTTTTTATGGATTTCCTTGTCCAGTATTGCCCCCATTGGTTTATTAATGGCGGGTTATGCCTCGAATAATAAGTATTCCTTGCTGGGAGGCCTGCGGGCCGCGGCGCAATCGATTAGTTATGAAATTCCCTTGGCTTTATCGGTATTAGCGATTGTGATGATGTCTAATAGTCTCAGTACCATTGATATTGTCGAACAACAATCTGGTTATGGCATTTTAGGCTGGAATATCTGGCGCCAACCGGTGGGTTTTCTGATTTTCTGGATTGCCGCTTTAGCTGAGTGTGAACGTCTGCCTTTCGATTTACCGGAAGCGGAGGAGGAATTAGTCGCCGGTTATCAAACCGAATACGCGGGGATGAAATTCGCTCTTTTTTATGTGGGTTCCTACGTTAACCTCGTGCTGTCGGCCCTAGTTTTCGCGGTCCTCTATCTTGGTGGTTGGGAATTTCCTATCCCCGTCAATGCTTTGGCCGGCTGGTTGGGAGTTAGTGAAACCAATCCTTGGCTACAAATTATCACCGCTTCCCTAGGGATTACGATGACGGTATTAAAAGCCTATTTTCTCATCTTCATCGCTATTCTCTTGCGTTGGACTGTACCCCGGGTTCGCATTGACCAATTACTCGATTTAGGCTGGAAATTCCTCTTACCGGTATCTTTAGTTAACCTACTACTTACCGCCGCCCTAAAACTAGCTTTTCCCTTTGCTTTTGGCGGTTAATTCCCGTTTTTGCCCTGTTAACCTACTACCCCTCTGACCATCATGTTTAACATTCTCAAACAAGTCAGCGATTACGCCAAAGGTAGCATTCAAGCGGCGAAATACATCGGCGAAGGTTTATCCGTTACCTTCGATCATATGCGTCGTCGTCCGATTACCGTCCAATATCCCTACGAAAAGTTAATTCCCTCGGAACGTTATCGGGGTAGAATTCACTTTGAGTTCGATAAATGTATCGCCTGTGAAGTTTGTGTGCGAGTTTGTCCGATTAATTTACCAGTAGTGGATTGGACTTTTAACAAGGAAATTAAAAAGAAAGAACTCAAACACTACAGTATCGATTTTGGGGTCTGTATTTTCTGTGGCAATTGTGTGGAATACTGTCCGACTAATTGCCTATCGATGACCGAAGAATACGAACTAGCGACCTATGATCGTCATGAATTAAACTATGATAACGTCGCCCTAGGCCGTTTACCCTACAAAGTCACCCAAGATCCGATGGTAACACCTCTGAGGGAATTAGGTTATCTGCCTAAAGGTGTCATCGAACCCCACGATTTACCCGCCGGTAGTCAACGCGCCGGTAAACGTCCAGAAGAAATTACCGATTAATTAGCAGTTAGCTATCAGCCGTCAGCCGTCAGCCTTCAGAAGCTGATAACTAATAATTAATAACTCTCAAACATAAAAGGAGATGAAACTACTGTGAATTTAGCCGAGGGCGTTCAAATAGTATCTTTTGGCATTTTAGCAGCCCTAGTAATCGGGACAGCTTTAGGCGTGGTACTATTATCTAATATCGTTTATTCCGCCTTTTTATTGGGCGGTGTTTTTATCAGCATTTCTGGTTTATATCTCTTACTAAATGCTGATTTTGTAGCGGCGGCACAAATTCTAATTTATGTGGGTGCAATTAACGTTTTAATTCTCTTTGCCATTATGCTTGTTAACAAGCAAGAGGACTTTTCTGATATTCCTAAACGTTGGATTCGTAAGGCATCTACTGCTTTAGTTTGTGTTGGTTTATTTGTGCTGTTATCAACCATGGTTTTAATCACACCTTGGTCAATTTCTAGCACTTCTCCCGCCGTAGTAACTAATACTTTAGTAGAAATCGGTAAGCATTTCTTTAGTGATTTCCTGCTACCCTTTGAATTAGCTTCCGTGCTATTATTAATGGCCATGGTCGGAGCAATTATTTTAGCTCGTCGTGACCTTATCCCTACCCTAAAAGCTGAAGAACCTACGGCCACAGCTTTAACATTACCCGAACGACCTAGAGAATTAACCGCCCCTAAATAAGACCAAAAAAAGAGGTATCATGCAGATTCAGTTAGAGTATTATTTGTTATTAGCGGCGGCTTTATTTTGTATCGGAATTTATGGTTTAGTCACCAGTCGCAATGCCGTCCGGGTTTTAATGTCGATCGA